>CAZHOV010000193.1:6582-10368 GCA_964534315.1 uncultured Saprospiraceae bacterium
AGGCAATATCGAAAAAGAAAGCGTCCATCGCATCAGGCTGCGGGCCACCCCGACCATAATTAACATGCCGGAGGCGCTTCGTTAATGCCTCCTGTCCAACGCTTTATGGCTTCGCCCCTACAACTTGCGGATGATTATACCTATACGCCCTCTGCTGGTGACTCCATTAAAGACCGCATGTTTGCAGATGAGAAAGGTAATCCTGTTTTTGACAAAAAAACCATGCGCAAGCGCCTGCAGTATTCCGAATTCCAGGGAGCAGGCGATCCGGAACTGCGTCAGGCGATGTTTATTCTATACCAAAATCCTAGTGGAGAAAAACTAAAAAAAGCATTGGATATGGTGGCCCGGGCAAGAGGTATTCCCCGGGAAGGGCTGGAAGCACAGTATAGTAAAGCGATGACGAAACGTATTGAGGGGCGCAAAAAAGCGAAAAAGAAAGGCATGGAAGAGGATGTATCCCCCGATTTGGATGTCGGAAAACACCCAGACTTTACAGCCTCCTTATCTCAACTACGATTTGGAAAAGTATTGGGCGATGTATTTAATATTGATGCTGTTTTTGGTGCATTAATTTCCCCTACCGGTGGCGCTGTAGGGCCAGAAAATCAAAGTGTCTCCGATGCGGATGCCGAAAATCCGACGGTACTGCATGGAGTGGTTCACGATGCGGCCGGTTATTTACTCAATGCACATGAGATGGGGCCCGGCTATAACTACCTGGGCGCCAGTGCAGAATTGGATACTACCAATCCGCTCGCAGGCCAGTCTTCCGGAACGGCTTATTGGGCGCATAAAGGCAGATTTGCTGCCAATGCAACGACTATTGCCAACTTCCCGCTGAATATCCATAAAGGAGGGCAAGGTGGATTTATTGGAGCTGCTCTGGATATGGGAGATTTTGCCTCTGATAATACGACCGTCGCCTGGTTAAATGAACATTCCCTACAGGAAGTTAGTCAGATGCCGGCAAAGTTTAAGTTTGAGGCTTTAGGCAGATTATATGACGGCTACATCAGCGACGATGATCTGCAAGGGATGTTAAAAATCATCAAATCCTCAACGCTTTCGGGTGATCAGGCTGTTATCAATTCCTTTTTCACCAAGGAACGCCTCAACGGCATGTGGTCCGTAAAACAGCGATTTACCATCTGGACAGCCCTAACCCGCATTGGCCTTTCTGTTGAACGCCCCGATGCCAAAGAGCAAGCCCCGGATGTCTTCAGCGACGATGACTCCACCCGCGATTGGTTGGAAAAACACTCTACCTATCAAACCAGTACACTATCTTCCTACAAAAAACTCAAAGCGCTTGGAGCACTTTATGACGGCTATATCAGCGATGATGATATCGATGGGATGATTCAAATCATTCAAGCCACCAAAATGTCGGGTGATACCTGGGTCGCTGATAAATTTTTTAGTGAAGATCGACTGCGCGGCATGTGGTCGCTCGGGCAACGGACGCAAATCCGGGTGGCCCTTGCCAATATAGGATTGTCTATCCGATAAGGGCACGCAAAAGATGTTTCTACACTAAAACAAGATGGTAAGCGGATGAAACAGATCAGCCGGATACACGCAAATCCAATCCGGCCCTCCTGTCCTCTTGTTACTCACAATTCGCTTTACCTAATGCCTTCAGGTCACCATTTTGATAAATAAAGGTATAGCCTTGCTTTTCAGCAAAATCCAGGTCTTTACATCCTTGTTCCGGATTTGACGATTTGAAATGATATTCTGCCCGAACCCGGTAGACACCCGGGTGACTAGGGCATAACTGAAGGGCTCTTTCGATGTCAGCAAGAGCAGCATTTAACTGGTTCGTTTGAACCAGCACTAAGCCTCTGGCTACAAGCGCATTATAGTAATCCGAATAAGTAGAAAGCAATTTATTCAATTGGGTAAGTGCTTTTTCAGATTGCCCGAGTTGGTGGAGGCAATAGGCTTTATGGGTTTGGGCGTCCAAATCAAAATGGTCGATAGAAATAGCTTTATCGAAATATGGTAAGGCCTTATCAAAATCATTCGTATGCATATAGATTTGGCCCAACGAGAAAAGAGCCGGCTCATAAGCGGGAGACTCCTGTAATACGCTTTCAAAAGATTTGATGGCTTTTTTAGGAGCGTTACTGTATTGATAAACCGCTCCTTGTATAAAGTTGATATCTAAAGAAACTCCTGACTTTTCTGCTGCTGCAATAGCTCTTTGAAAAGAACCCTTAGCAAGGTTTTCATTCCCTATGATTCCTTGAAAATAGCCGAAAAGAAAGAGGTAGTCAGGGTTATCAGGATCGAGTTCTACTGCTTTTTGGAGATGGGGCAATCCTTGCTTATATGCTCCCGTAATAGCAATGCTGGAGCCATAGAGAAAGAGGTAAGCCGGATTTTCGGGCTCTAATTCGATGAGCTTTTCACCATCTTTTATGGCATTTGGAAAATCATTTAACGTAAAATGAATAAACCCTCTTAAATAAAGGGCTTCTGCATGGGTCGGAAAAAAGGCAATGGATGTTGAAAAGCTTTCGCGAGCTTCCAAAAATTGCCCCAGGGCGATATGAGCTTTCCCCTTCATAAAATGATTGATCGCATCTTCCGGATCTTTCTCCGTAAGCTGGTCAAAATAGAGCACAGCGTCTTCATACTCTCCGGCATCCATGGCCGTTAGCGCCTTATCCACCAGTTCATCATTTTGCCCGAACTGGGCCCAGCAAAATGTAGGTACAAAGAAGCATAAAATGAATAAATTCATAAGGATTTTCATGATGTTCGTTTTTGTTTACATACATTTAGGCCTATCTTTTACTCCGTAAGAGTAGAAATAGAAGAAATGAAAATGAAATTATGATTGGATTAGGCAAACAATCGGAATTGGGAAAGGGGGGAATCCTTACAATAGTAAAAATACAAACTTTTTCGGATTTTCATTGAAATCCTTCTATCAAACTAACCCTCATTAATCTTTTCCAGGTCTTTTTTAAAGCGCTCGGTCAGATCATGTACAAATCCGTCCATGACGTGCTTTTCATCCGGATCCACACCAGCGCTGGCCGCTGCCAATTTGCCCATCATTTCCATTAAAGATTGATACTCCGGGTCTGGACCATTATCGTGGCAGGTGTCGATTACTTTTTTGTAAATATCCTCCAGCTCATTCTTCTTTTGAGCTTCATAATTAAACGACCAGGTTATCTGATCCGCTTTCGGATGATCTTTAAGCATTGCTTTCAGCGCCTCTTCTTCCTCCGGCTGGATAATGCCATCTGCAATAGCTACAAGATAAAGCAGTTCTCCAAAAGCGTCGTATATGCGTTCTTTTTTTGTCATGATAAGTAAGGTTTCGAGGTTTCGAGGTTTCGAGGTTTCGAGGTTTCGAGGTTTCAGGGTTTCAGGGTTTCAGGGTTTCAGGGTTTCGAGGTTTCGAGGTTTCAGGGTTTCAAGGTTTCGAGGTTTCGAGGTTTCGAGGTTTCAGGGGCTCAGGGTCTCGAGATTTTAGGGAGTTTCAGGGATTCACAAAAGCTCTACTTTTGCCTAAAATGCTCAAATCCCTTCAATTACAAGGATTTCGTACATCCCTCATTGCTCATTGCCCATTGCACATTGCACATTGTTCATTATTCATTCCTCATTCCTCATTGCACATTCCTCATTGCTCATTGCACATTGTTCATTATTCATTCCTCATTGCACATTCCTCATTCCTCATTGCACATTCCTCATTGCTCATTGCACATTGCACATTGTATTTCAATATCTAAAAAAAATCATATTTTTTTGATGAATACC
>CAZHOV010000194.1:0-6901 GCA_964534315.1 uncultured Saprospiraceae bacterium
AAGTAAAAGAGGCCGTCTAAAAAGTCTTTTAGACTCCCTCTAGGGAATTTTTTATTTTGATTTCTTAGTTAAAAAACTTCTTTTTAAGGCATTTTCCTGCCAGATAAACAAAGTTTTGGAAATCAATCGGAGCAATGGTAATGAGTCCGTGGCCTTTATGATAATTGGGGTTAGCTTCGGCGAAAAATTTAATATCGGGATGTAGTTTTTCTTCTTCGGTAATTTTTGCAGAAGGATCGTCGATTATGTTTTTTTCCTTTTTCACAGTACCTCGTAAGGAGTTAAAGCTATTGCCATAGTAGTGTTGGCCAATATTTTGGATCACCTCTTCTACTTTCATTGGCGTAGGACCTCGACGTGAGGGGTAAAACTCTAACAGTGAATTGGCAAATAGCAAATAGGGCTTGTAAGTCAAAGCGTCGCACCACATATAAATAGGCACATGCGGTTGGGTCGTAAAATGTTTCCAGAATAGTTTAACGAGGGTCCTTGGGATAAGGGATCTTTTTCGGTAATCAGCATGGATCACACTTTGTCCGGCGTAGAAGGTCATGACCTTTCCTTCGCTTGTTTCAACAGGGCGCATACGTAAGGCGGTGAACCCTACGATTTTATTGTTTACCTGATAAATCGCATAATAGTCATTTTTGGCGATTCGGTCGGTGAAGGATTTTTCATCTACATCATAGTACTTAGCATACAATTGCCACATTTCATTACTTCTGGTTTGGGATTCTTTAGCTGTTTGGATAGAAGTTTGAACTTGGGTTTTCATAATTTTAGGTATTGCTGGTTTTGATTAGGTTATAGAAGGATTATTTGTTGACTTTTACTCGTTCGGGTTGTACACTTCTGAAGTCTACTCCAAAACGGTACAGTAAGAAGCCGATAAGTTGGATAAGGATGAATAATAAGATCATGATTTGGTTGTTTAGGTTTTAATAATGAATACACCAAATCATGTCTTTGGGAACAGAAACGTACCTATGGGAAATGGAAAAATAGGGTCAAGTAGGGAAAAACACGATGAAAGAACCTATTTATTCGATAAGACTATCTAAAACTGGAAGAATGCACGTCTGGGCGGTAAAGGAGCGCCTTTACCAAACTCTATTTTTTTAACAACTTTTCAATTTTCCTATAATCTCTGGTTGTCCTAAAATCAGTTAACCTGGTGTCGTATTGGAATACTAAAGGATAATTAAACCCGTTTTCTACGGCCTCTTTAAACCAATTGATAGCTTCTTTAGGTTGTTCTTCCTGTAGCGCGATCAGCCCCAGGTTGTAGTTGGCATCTTGATTATCGGGATACCATTCCAAGATTTGTTGCTGATAATACAGTGCCCTATCCAAAGAGGTTTTATTTTTGGTGTCACTTGGAGTGGATTCATCAGATCCTCCAGCCAAATACTGCTGAAAAGTAATGAAACCTAACAGGGCTATTACGTTTTCATCTTTAGGTTGGAAGTTGTAGGCAGTATCTAAAATAGCAAATGCCTCGTCGTATTGTCCACCGTAGGCCAGATAGCGGCCTAGTTGAAGCCTTTGTATATAATCTATACGTTGATTTTTCTGCAGTTGCTTCAGGTAATAGAGTGCTTGTTCAAATCCCAGTAGCTCATCATGCGTTTCGACCAATTGGGTTTGAACGAACGAATTGTCAGGATCTAAAGCAAGCGCTCGCTCGTAAGCCTGCTGTACGTCCCGGAGTTCAAAAGCATAGGGCAGGAACGTATCCATAAAGACAGCCCGCTCCTGTGATGCTTCGAACCAATCGGGCTTTATTTCGAGGGCTTTATCAAAGTATTCCTTAGCCTGGTAAATCCTTTCTACTACACTTTCCTCAACAATGGTATCCTCATCTTCAAGCTTTTTGGTTAATATATCTTGCATTAACAAGGCATTTCGGTAAGGGTATTGGGGGCTTTCCGGAAATCGTTCTATCTGTCTGTCATAAAAATGAAAGAGTTGGTTAGTCCCTAGAGGCTCATTTTTGTAGGGCTGATATTGGGTTTCTGCTTGATCGTAAAAGCCTTGTTCTTCATATAGGCGCCCGAGTAAATCATCTTTTCTCCACTGAGCAACCGGAAAGTCCTTATGCTTATACAACTGCTCTTCCTTAAATAGTTGCCCACTTTCCCGGTAGAGTTTTGCCAAAGCATACCAGTAACTGGTCTTATCGGGTTGAAGTTCTAGCAGGCGCTTTTGATGAATTTCCTGTTCTTCATAGCGGCTTTGATTGGATAGAAGTTCGGCAAGTTTAACATGTGCTTTTTCAAACCCGTCGGAATACAACAATGCCTTTTTGAGCATTTGTTCGGCGCTCTTCAGACTGTCCAAAAACAGGTAAACTTCTCCCAACTGCAAGTAAGAAGTTGTATCCCCTGGATCGTCCTTTATTTTATTCAAGAGGCTACTGATATATTCATCATCGTATAGGTATTCTGAAGAAGTAATTGAAGCAGGAGTCTCCAGCTCTTCGTTTAAATCAACTGTATCCTCGTGTTCGAGATGCCCGAGAAAGAATTGCTTATTGTATTCTGCTTTTTGAAGATGTTTGTTAGCCTCCTCATATCTGGCGGTCTTGATCAATAGCTTACCCAGGCGTTCCAAAGCCAGATAGTGCCAATCTGCTTTTGTAATAGCTTTCCGATAGGCAGCTTCTGCTTTCAGATAGTTGCCCTTGGATTCGTAGAGCCCACCAGCGATCACATAGGCCATGTAATAGTCGGGATTCAATTGGATAGACTGCTCAACCGCCTGTATCTTCTCTTCTAAAGAGCGTTGAGTTATTTTTCCTGCCGCCAGATTGGTGTAGGGAATCGACCAATCCGGGCTTAACTGGATTGCTCTTTTATAATACGGATAGGCTTTTTCCCATTCATTTGACCGGCTGTAGATAACACCGATTTCATTATAGACGAAAGAGGCCAGCGAATCGTATTTCAAAGCAGCTTGTTGTTTTTCCATCGCTAGCTGCATCAGATCAGTGTCACCACCAGATTGGTCTGCCTGAAACCGAAGTAAAATGCCTTCGAAATAAAGTTGTTTGGCTACCAAAGCGGAGTGGAGAATATGATCGGGTCCTAACAATTCAATGGCTTGGGCCAGGTAGCCGGGATATTTTTCATACGTGTTGGTCTTACTCTTAAAGCGGTATTCCATTTCTATCATATCCCCCTTGAGGTAACGTTTTAGAGCTTGTTGGACATCATTAAGCAAAGCGGCCACATAATCTCTTTTTATTGAAGTATGCAAGGCCTCGAGCTCCGGAGCGGCCATCAATTCAGAATAGAGCGTTTCCGTAGAAGGAGATGAAAGCGATGATTCACTGGCAAGGGCTTCCTCAAATTCACGAAAGGTTTTCCTCAGGACGGTATCTACCGAACGCAATACTGTTTCTTTAAAGCCTCTGATATTGCTACTTCCAAATTCGGGTAGGGCGCTGGTGCCTTCCGTTTCCACGGCAGCCAGTAATTCCGGAACGACCTCACTAATGATCAGGTTTTTATTAGTACCCAGGTAAGTCGGATTTTGTTGGTCCGGGTCTGCCCATTTGGGGACGTTATCTTCTACATACCGGCCAATTTCTTTCAGCGTGATCTGATTGTCATTATCAGCATCAGCTAACCCATATAATCCTTCCAGCAGGTGGTAAGAAAAAATACCTCTTCCTCCACCCCACTTTTCACTCTCGTGAGAAAATTCGTTAGCCTGGCAAGAGATGATCTTAGTGATATCTCCCTGAGGCTGTGAAAGCGCATAATTTACGGCCTGCGCACCTTTCAGCCCCGCCTCATTGTCCTTACCGGCACGACACGCATCGACAACCAGAATTACTTCCCCCTTTTGTGATGTAGTCGACAGATAAAAATTCAGCTCACTTAACCGGACCGCGCCTGACAGGTAATTATTTTTATTAGTATCATGTCCTAATAGCAGCCCTGGCGGCGGATTCAAATTACTTTTGACGCCCCCATGTCCTGCAAAAAAGATGATGGCCCGGTCTCCTTCCTGGCACTTTTCCAGCAGCCAATCGAGTCCCGTGTAGATATTGGTATAGGTGGCCTCTTCATTGATCAGTTTTTTGATATGGAGCTCTTCATCCAACGCACCGCCTGCTTCAGACGTCAGGTATTTGATGAATTCTTCGGCATCTTTATCGGCAAATTGAAGATCTTCGAGGTCCTGATAATCAGATATGCCTACTACTAAGGCCCAGGTGTTGGAATTAGAAGTGCCGGCAATCGTCTGGGCGGTAGTGTTTAGGTAGAATAGTAGACTTAAACCAACCGCATAGAAATGTAGAAAAGTATAAAATCGTGTAGCCCGTAACATTGTTAAACTATTTCTATCAAAGATAGGAATTTTTAATTATCAACTGAAGATTCGGGTCAATATTAGTGGGGATCAGGTGCTTAAGGCAAAGTATTCTTTTTTGAAAAGAGTTTTCTATTTTGTGGTCTTTAAATCAAAGATGTTATGAAGCCAACGATTCCAGATAATGTAATACTTTCAGATTATAGCTACAACTTACCAAACGAACGGATCGCTCAACACCCGTTGGAACAGCGGGATCATTCCAAGCTACAGGTCTATAACAAGGGGCAGATCACCCATGCTCATTTTTATGAGCTGGATCATTACCTTCCGGAAAATGCTTTCTTGTTTTTTAATAATACTAAGGTGATCAATGCGCGTATATTTTTTACTACCCAAACGGGTGCAAGGGTGGAAGTTTTTGTACTGGAGCCCATTGATCCCTACCCGGTCAATTTAGCATTACAGGCTACCGGAACATGTACATGGGAATGCATGATCGGCAATAAACGAAGATGGAAGGATAATGAAGTGCTTGAATTACCCATTGAGGAGCTTGGGCTAACCCTTCGAGCCTCCATTTTAGACAGGGAACACAATCAGGTACAGTTTCGTTGGGAGGGTACCGATAAGCACTTTTCGGAGATCGTTGAAGCCATTGGTAAGATCCCTTTACCTCCTTACATTAAGCGAATAGCCGAGCAATCTGACAGCCATAAGTACCAGACCATCTATTCGGAAACCAAGGGAGCAGTGGCTGCCCCTACCGCTGGTTTACACTTTACCCCAAGGGTGATGGAACAGTTGGAGAAAAAAGGTATTCAAAAGGACTTTTTCACGCTCCATGTAGGGGCCGGCACCTTTTTACCCATCAAGGAAGAAAACGTTAAAGATCATGACATGCATTCCGAGGAGCTCATCATCGATGCGAAGAACCTTGAAAACATACTCAATAACCAGGGGCATATTGTAGCTGTAGGCACCACATCCATGCGAGTTTTAGAGACCTTATACTGGCTGGGGATGAAAATCCAATCGGGCACCACTCCCCTATCTGCCGATCCGGAATATAGCTTTGAATTGCTGAAGGAAGAGCCTTATCAATACGCAACTTCTGACCATCTTTCTTTGGAGGCCTCCATACAAGCCATTTTGGACTATATGAAAGCTAAGGGACTACCTATCATCGTGGGTAAAACGCAGTTATTTATCGTGCCCGGCTATGCATTTAAGGTGTGCAATGGATTGATCACCAATTACCATATGCCCCAGAGTACATTGATCTTATTAGTTGCCGCCTTTATTGGAGAAGATTGGCGCCGGGTGTATCAGGAGGCACTGGATAATGGCTACCGGTTTTTGAGTTATGGGGATTCGTCAGTTTTGATGCCGTAACGACTTAGCGAAAATAGACCATTCAAAAATTCATGAAATCAGCAACGATCCTTTTTTTATCCCTTCTTTTTGCAGCTGCCTGCAAGAAAGAGCAGATTAACGAAGAATTTATCCTCACGTATGGAGAAACCTTAAAAGTAGCAGGAAAGCATTTAAAAATTACCTTCAATTCGGTTGAAGATAGCCGGTGCCCTAAACATGTGCAGTGCATTACGGAAGGGTATGCGAAAGCTCGTTTTACATTAGAGAAAAAAGGCAGTTTGTCGACTGTTGAATTAAGAAGTAAAGGCCATTACCGTCAAGGCATTCAAAGCGGGTTGATTTCTTTCCGTCCGCCACGGCAGGTACAAAGGTCAGCAGGCATCGGCGTAAATCCGAAGCCCATGGACTCGGCTACGGAGTCCTTTTTTTAACAGGTGTAACCAAATCGGTTTGAGCCGAAACTGGGAGGGGGGAAATGTAACATGAAGGTGGGTGTTTTTTTTAAAAGGTGTCAGTCGCTACGCGCCTGTTTTATTAAATATCGCATAATGAAGCTACGGAGGGGGAAATCGCTAGGCGCTTTCTTTAATTACGTATCATTAAATCTAAGCCAAGGTGGAAATCGATTCACGTTTTCTAGCATCTTACCTTGTTGGCCTTAATGATGGCATTGTCATCTTTGTAGCAACCGATTCGCACCTTTTTTACACCTGTCATTAAAGCTACGGAGGGGGAAATCGCTAGGCGCTTTCTTCCATCTTGCCTTGCTGCCCTTAATGATGGCATTGTCATTATTGTAGAAATCACTGTGCGCTTTCTTTAATACACCTGTCATTAAAGCTACGGTGGTGGAAATCGCTAGGCGCTTTCTTCCATCTTGCCTTGCTGCCCTTAATGATGGCATTGTCATTATTGTAGAAATCACTGTGCGCTTTCTTTAATACACCTGTCATTAAAGCTACGGTGGTGGAAATCGCTAGGCGCTTTCTACCATCCTGCCTTGCTGGCCTTAATGATGGCATTATCATCTTTGTAGCAATCGATTCGCGCTTTTTTTACACCTGTCATTAAAGCTACGGTGGTGGAAATCGCCAGGCGCTTTCTACCATCCTGCCTTGCTGGCCTTAATGACAGTATTGTCATTATTGCAGCAATCGATTCGCGCTTTTTTTACACCTGTCATTAAAGCTACGGTGGTGGAAAT
>CAZHOV010000194.1:7001-10333 GCA_964534315.1 uncultured Saprospiraceae bacterium
CGCCAGGCGCTTTCTACCATCCTGCCTCGCTGGTCTTAATGACGGTATTGTCATTATTGCAGCAATCGATTCGCGCTTTTTTTAAAGGCTGCGTGCTATAGTTGCCGGAAGGATAGATTTTAGGCTAAGCTTTGTAGAAAATATTCTGCAGCTGGTGCAGGCGCGTAGCGACTGCAACCTTTGTAGCTATTTATTCCAAATTTGATCCAGGCGCGTAGCGACTGACACCTTAACAATCATTAGCCATTGAATTTCAATATAAATCTACCTTCTCATTTTATATCGCATTGGTCAACATTTCTTCATAGGTATTTAATTTTACACAGGAGAACATTTCATTTTTACGATCCTATGATTTTTTAATGACTCAAACTCATAAGAATGTTCCCCCTTTTTGAGGTATGGCAGAAATAATAAACATCTCTCCAGATATCCAAAGTGGAATGCCTGTTTTTGCGGGCACCCGAGTATCGATTGAAAAAATTGCCCCACCAACGGGCCAATTGTAAAAAGGAGAAATACTTGCCTTTATTTTTCAATAAGAAAATTGTGGATCACTAATGCATCCAGGCCTGAAGAATAAAACATTCCAATCGCGTCTTCAATCGTTGCAATTATTGGTTTTCCTTTTATATTAAAACTAGTATTCAGTATTACTGGTACCCCAGTTCGATCGAAAAAGGCTTTAATTAATAGATAATATTTCTTATTTCGATTTTTCTTCACGGACTGCAACCGACCTGTACCGTTTATATGTACTACTGCTGGAATTTTATTAATAACTTCTTTCTTAAATTTAAGCGCTCTTTCCATGTATGGAGAATCTTGATAATGCTCAAAATATTCGGGTCCAAAATCGTGAAGAATAGATGGTGCGAAAGGTCTGAATCCTTCACGAAATTTTACTTTAGCATTGATTTTTTCTTTCATCTGCGGATCTCTTGGGTCTGCAAGTATGGATCTATTCCCGAGGGCTCGAGGTCCATATTCAGCATGGCCTTGCACCCAACCAATTATTTTACCCTCAGCCAGAAGTTGAGCGGCTTTCTCAAAGAGTGCTTGGTCTTCTAATTTTTTAAAAGGAATCCTACTAAATTGCGACAATTTATTTAGGGATTGTTGCCGGATAGGAGTTCCAAGATAGGGAGAGCAATTTTTGTGAATAGAACTTTGTTGATCAACCTGTTGATAAAAGGACAGCAGCGCACCTCCGAGGGCATTTCCGTCATCTGCAGGAGCTGAGGGGATGTAAAGATCTTCGAAAGGGGTACTGTCGAGGATCGTTCCATTGTATGAAGAGTTGAGTGCACATCCTCCTGTCAGAATTAATTTTTTGGTTTTGAAGTTATCAAAAACACTTTTGAGCAATTTATTCATTAGATCGGAATAGAAAAGTTGGCCAGTATAAGCTAGATCAGTTGCTAGTTCTTTAGGTTGATCAGGAGTAATGCAATACCGACTTAATTCCTGAAGAGCAGCTCTCCATACTTTAGGTTTAGGAAATCGTAACTGGTACCCATCTACGCTGATCATTGATTCCATAATTTTATATATTCGTTCTGATTTACTGCCATATGGAGCCAACCCCATAACTTTCCATTGCTCTCCTTTAAAATGACTGAATCCACAAGCCTGTGTTAAAATATTATAAAAAACTCCAAGGCTGGCAAGGCCTTTATTTTGATAAACTTTTTTTAATTTACCTTCACCATATTGATAAATTGACAAACTACCTTTGTCTCCATTTCCATCCACTACAACACAGATTCCCTCATCGAATGGGGAGCCATAACAAGCCAGGGCAGCATGAGTCGAGTGATGATTATGGTATTTTTCTCTAATTATCGAATCCGGCGAATTCATAGACACAGCCATTTTAAAGCCAATTCCAGCTGATGAAATACTATTGAAACTGGACACTTGTGCCCACCTACTGGTTAAATCAGGGAATAGATGGGGCTTAACTCCTTTAGTGTAGTACTTTAATATTTTGTCTTGCAATTTGAAAAAGCCTGAAAAAGATCGGGATTGGAGTTTTCTCAAAAAGGGTTTGCTCCAAGTGTAAGCAAGGTTAAATATAGCGGGTTCTGAACAATAAGATTTAAGCAAGTGGGAAGCGTAGACCACATTCAGAGGAGCGATATTTAGAGCGCGTTTATTTTGCAAAACCCGTTCCGTTGCTTCAGCAAAAAGTATCTGTCCTTTTTCATCCAATATGGCAACTGCTGAATCATGCATACTGCATGAAATCCCTATAAAGTATTCATTCATAAATTTTGGAGTTTTCAAGATTGTACAATTTTTCCTTTATATTCAATTTAGGGAATAGGTTATTACAAATCTATAGCTTGGGGAAGGAATTGGCTAGGAAATTTGTTTCAAAACACCGGTATTAACGTGTCAAATTTGAGTCCAGGAGTGGTACTAATGTTTATTAATGGTTACCAATAGACAACTCGATCAATGGTTATTGAAAAACAGACAGCAACCAATGGAAGAGGTTGAGCAGGAGGAGTTGGAGAAGATGGTTGGGAGGAGGTTTATGGGTTAAGATGATAAGAACGGCTTTTCTTGAAAGCCCAATCATCGACACCTAATACCCTGGGCGTTTTGAATTCTGGATCAACAGATTGATGTAGTATCCTCAATACAGTAGTAGCACTGGTTGGCATTCCCAATCGATTGGCTATATCAGCTCCAGGCTTCCCACCGGCTTTCTTTCCAATCATCTGTAAATGAGTCGTTAACCGGGAGGTCCTTCTAAGGTAGGGCTGTAATCCTTCCTGTCTTTCAGTAAAAATCTTTCGCTTACACGAGGAGTTTTTGCAAAAAAACTTTCTTACTTTTAGTACAACTTTTACCGGAAAACCTGCCCAAGGCGAGTCGGAAAGTTCACGATAATAAGTACTATGAATCGTCCAACTTATCTTGCTACATAGAGGACAAGACGAGCAAGGTGCATCAATTTCTAAAAAGAGGAAAAGGCAGAAATTCTCTAATTTTAGCCTGACAAAACGCAGGTAGGAGATATTGGGAAGTAGTTCGTTTGGCATCATGCCGGAAAACTATACAATACTATTTTTTTTCTATGTTTCACCAAAAGTGACGAAGAACCCCTCCATCTTGCCTGAATTTGTTACCTTTTCCCTTCTGCTTACAAACCTCCCCCACTCTAATATTTCCCCTAAAAAATCACTCACTTTTTTACTAATTTTTCTTCACTCCTCCCCACTCAAAAATGTTTAAACCATGTTTAAACCAACAAAAAAAGGCTCCAGCGAATTTGCTGAAACCCTTGATTTTATTGGTCGGGATGACTGGATTCGAACCAG
>CAZHOV010000195.1:0-10281 GCA_964534315.1 uncultured Saprospiraceae bacterium
AAAGGTCAACAGCATCCTGCTTAAAAGCAAGATGGGGTGGGGTTGATGGATACCTAAATTTTTACAAAAATCATCCACAAAAATGAATATTTCAATCAGCTTATTTTCGTTAAATTTGCAGCTCATGAGGCTAGATTTTGGTTGGTTGAATTGGTCTTTAACCAAATTTCCAAAATTCTAGCCTTTTTTTTTAATTATTAGGTTCTTTTTCAATCCTTTGAACCCAAACCTCACGTTAATTTAATGATCAATGTATTACGTTTATGCTATAAAATCGGAATTACGCAATTATATCTATGTTGGATTAACGAATAACATAGAAAGACGGGTTGATGAGCATAATTCAGGATATAATAAAACGACAAAGCCTTACCGGCCATTTTTGTTGTTTTACACCAAAGAATTGGAGACCAGAGTTGAAGCACGCGCACACGAAAAGTATCTGAAAGGGGCAAGTGGAAAGCGATTTTTAAGGTCACTTTTAGATTAGAAACATTGTACGGAACTGGTAGACCGCTGGACCTGCCTGCCTTCCTGTGGTCAGCAGGCAGGTTCCCCCCGCCGGTACTTAAAAGCTTAATGGTCTGAACCATTGGGCTTTTTTAATTAATGGTCTATGTATTTCGTTTATGCATTAAAATCAGCAGATCGATTACTTTTTATTCTTCATTGCATCCCGAATCTTAGAGGCACTCTCAAAATCTTCCTTTGCCAAAACTTGGATAAGAAGTTGTTCCAATTCTTCAAGAGAGTAATCAGAGAGTTTTCCACGTTTATTGGTAAATGCTTTACTCGGACTGTCCAGCACAACACCTGCTTCCTCCATAATGGCTTCTGTGGTAAAAATTGGACAGCCAAATCGAACTGCTAATGCAATGGCATCTGAGGAACGAGCATCCACTTCTAATGACGACCCATCTGCTTTTTTTCCGTTTAGCGTAGCATAAAAAATACCACCCTTCAAATTAGAGATAATAACTTCAGAAATTGTAACGCCTGATAAATCTAAGGTGTTTTTAAAAAGGTCGTGGGTTAAAGGTCGACTGGGTTGCATTTTTTCCAATGATACAGCAATGGCTTGCGCCTCAAATCCACCGATGATAATAGGAAGCCGGCGAAAGCCTTTCTGCTCTTCCAGGATAAGTGCATAGTTGCCTTTACTGGACTCACTATTTGCTAATGCAATAATATTAAGTTCAACTTTCTTCATTGAGTTGCATATCCATTTTTATGAACTTACAAAGTTCTTCTACATCATCAAAAGGAGCTATTACCTGGTTAGCTTGTAATAATTTGAACAAATTTTTCCCTTCAATTTCTATAGAGTACCCCATGTTTAAATAAACTATTTTCTCTTCATGGGAAGTAACATCAATATCAAATTGTTTGAGAGCAAACAGCAAAAACTTTTTTGGGTCGTAATTTTCCATTTTATACTAAGTTTTCAATCATTACATACCCGCCATAGCCGATACAAAGCAAAGAGGATAAAATAATCAAGCCTAATTGAAGGCTTTGATTGTCGGTCAGTTTTTTTGAAAAAGGTAAACTAAAAATCCCCGCTGCAACGAACATGCCTACAACGGAACCGATACCGAAAATCAACAAGTAAATCATACTGTTAAAACTACTTTGTATTTCTGTCATAACTAACAAAACCAATGCCCCGCTTCCTGCCAGACCATGCACTAACCCCACACCATAAGCCAGGTGGTGATTACTTTCGGCAACGATCATTTCAGTAGTTTTTTTATCTGATTTGAAGTATTGATGTAGCCGAAAGGTGCCTAACAAAACAAGCATTAAACCAACAATAGCCTCAAAGTATCCAAAAAAACCATTGAGAAAAGTAGCTTTTCCAAGAATCATGATGATACCGATCAAGAAGATCGTAGAAGTATGTCCCAGACCCCAATAAATCCCATCTTTGATGGCTAAAATCAATCTATCTCTTTTCGTAACAATATTTCCTACCGCAACCAAATGGTCAGCTTCGAAAGCATGTCCAAAGCCGACTACAGCGGCAAATAGTAGAGGTAATGCTGTCTCCATAATTAAAAATTTAAATGGTTAATGACTATTCGATGATTGCCCGTATCGGCTGCCACTAACGTAGTTCCTTCTATACAAATTTGAAATGGCCAGTACAAACTTCCCTCAGTACTCCAAATCGTATTTTTATTTTCACTACCCGTTGTGAAATCATCTTGACCAAGCAAATTATCTGCTTCTGTGTTATGAGCAACAGGAACGTTTTCAAACCATAATATCCGACTGCTTCCGGTATCAGCTACCCAAAGTCCATCTTTATAAAAACAAGTATCATAACACCAGTTTAAGGTATTGGCTTTAGGAAACCATCCAAATTGATTTTGTCCATTCGCATCAAAAGAGGGTTGACCAATAATTACATCTGCGCTTTGGTGAAAAGCCGTCGTCCAATCATGCCAAAGTAACACTCGATAGTATTGTGTATCTGTTATGGTCATTTGCCCGGAAGGGCTCACTTTTACCGAATAGGGCCAGATAGGGTTATTGTGGTCATAATCTCTTTCCCGGAAGTTAGTTTTCCCTATGACATTATCGGCAGTCGCAAAATTTTGAGTGGGAATATTTTCAAAATATAAGACCCGACGGTTTCCTGTATCAGCAATCCAAAGCTGTTGGCCATCTGAAAAAACACCGTATGGCCAGTTTAACGATTGAGCAGAAGGAGTATGACTGATGCCTCTTATATTGGGTTCATTACTTTTAAAATCAGGTTGCCCAATAACAACGTCCGCTGGTTGTCCATCCTGCGCAGGCATTTGCAGCCAAATCAAAACCCGATGATTCCAAGCATCCGCTACGATAAGTTTTTTACCATCTGACCAAATTCCGGATGGATAAAACAGGCTCGAAGCACTTACCTTCCCACTTGCATTTCTTCCTGTTTTTTCTTTTGCATTTTGACCTAAAACAATAGCTGGTTTCTCAAATTCGGAGTTTGGTAATTTATTCCAAATAAATAATCTATTCTGTGCCGTGTCAGCGACGAATAATTTATTCCGCACTAAGAACACCCCTCTTGGTGCCAGTAAAGGACTATCTTCAGCACCCTTAAAGAGCTGTGTTTTGGTTATTAATTTTTCTAATGTTATGTTTTCGGTTTTTTTCATGCTAATTATTGAGTTCTTTTCTCATTTGTTCGAGATGGTCCATTTTCATTTTTATGATAGTAGCGATAGACAGCGCTCTGTCCTTTGCTCCTTTTGCCTTTTCACCTTCAAAAAGTTCGTCAACAGTTGAATTAAAAAGCGCTAACCAATTATTGAAATGCTCTTCATTCAATCGGTAGTGATATTTCTGATTAAGGTCTAGGTGAATATCTACCAGGTTCCTTTTATATTTTCCTACTTGAAATAATACACTTTCCCAAAAATCAACTATGATGTCCAAATGAGTTAAAACATCTATTTGTGCGATATCCAAAAAGATATGTTTGAACTCCTCATCCTTTAGTAACTTTTCATAAAAAGCGCTCACTAACTTTCTAATATCTTTTCTATTTTGGATATCATCTTGCATTATTAACAGATTCTGGGTAGTTGCTCTCCAACTAGCATATTGACGACTCGCCTACCGCCGATTTGGCTGGTCAAAATAACCTGACGCGGATGTGTTTCAACTACGTCACCAATGATAGAAGCATTGGAACAACCTTCATAAGACCTCATTTTTTCAATCATCGCATCCGCAATAGCTGCATCCACAATAGCGATAAAAACGCCTTCATTCGCTACGTAAAGTGGATCAAGTCCTAATATTTCACAAGCTCCGTTAACCTGTTCATCAATGGGAATATCTTTTTGGGAGACGTCAATCCCCATTTTAGTATCTCTTGCAATTTCGGTCAAAACAGTGCCAACGCCGCCCCTTGTCGGATCACGTAGCAAGTGAATTGCATTTCCAAATTCATCCAGTAATTCTTTGACGATATGATTCAAATTTCGGGTATCGCTTTCAATGGTGGTTTCAAATTCCAATCCTTCCCGTATAGACATTATTGCAATACCATGTGTTGCCAGATTATTGCTGAGAATAATTTTATCACCAACTGCTACATTGGCAATATCGATATTGGCTTTTTGGTGTATTTGCCCGACACCGGTAGTATTAATAAATATTTTATCTCCTTTTCCTCGTTCAACCACCTTTGTATCGCCGGTTACAACTTGGACTCCTGATTGCTCACAAGCAAATTTTATAGCAACAAGAATCTCCCAAAACTCCTTCATGGTTAAGCCTTCCTCAATGATAAAACTCAGGGAAAGAAATTGAGGAATAGCCCCGCACATTGCCAAATCATTAACTGTTCCGTTGACCGCTAATTCACCAATATTACCGCCCGGGAAAAAGATTGGAGAAATGACAAAGCTATCAGTGGTAAAAGCTGTTCTCCCGGTCAGCTTTATCGTCGCTCCGTCATGTCGTTTATCCAAAAGATCATTTTTTAGCAAATCGAACACACCGCTATCCAATAATCTATTCGTCAACAAACCACCACTTCCGTGCCCTAAGGTGATCATATCGAAATCCAACTTAGGCATTGGACAGGACAATTGCATTTTTATTTTTTTCTCTTTTTGAGATGCTACTTCCATGAATTATACTGTTTGTGCTTCCAGATTATTGATCATATCCGAGAAGTGGTAATAAGCTGCGCATGCCCCCTCTGAACTCACCATCGGTGCTCCTAACGGTTTTTCTGGTTTGCATTTAGTACCAAAGTTGGGACAGTCAAAAGGTTTTTTAAGCCCTTTCATAATAGCTCCTGCAATACACTCTTCATTTTCGGGGGCTTCCGGAATATTAACCGCAAATTTCTTTTTTGCATCAAAGGATTCATATTGATCTTTGACTTGATAACCACTTAGCGGAATGATATCCATTCCTCGCCACATTCTGTCAGTTATTTCAAATACTTCATAAATGGTTTCTATTGCTTTTGGATTCCCATTTTCACGTACCATTCGTGCGTATTGGTTCTCAAGTTTAGCCTCTCCGTTTTCAAGTTGCTTTACCGTCATTAAAATGCCTTGCAAAATATCAACCGGCTCAAATCCTGTTATCACGATGGGGACATTGAATTTTTCAACCAAAGGATAATATTCTTGCGTCCCCATGATGGTGCAAACATGACCTGCCGCTAAAAAGCCTTCTACCACGCATTCTTCATCACTCACTAAGGCCTCCATAGCAGGTGGTACTAACACATGAGAAGCCAAAATGGAATAGTTATCCAATCCTATTCTATTGGCATGGACAACAGAAAGCGCATTGGCGGGAGCGGTCGTCTCAAAACCAACAGCGAAGAAAACAACTTGTCTGTCTGGATTATTTTCTGCAATTTTCACTGCTTCAAGAGGAGAATATAAAATCCGGATGTCTGCCCCATTTGCTTTAGCTTCAAGTAAACTTTTTTCTGAGCCGGGTACACGGAGCATATCGCCAAAGGAGCAAAGGATGACTCCTTTTTCTTCGGCAAGATAAACGGCTTTATCAATCAAGTTCAAAGGTGTCACACAAACCGGACAGCCCGGACCATGTACCATATTGATTTCTTTTGGCAACATGTTGAGGATACCATTTTTGACTAAACTATGGGTCTGACCACCACATACCTCCATGATCGTCCAGGGGCGGGTAACTGTTCTTTTGATTTCCTCCAAATAGCGCTGTGCCAATTCGGGATCTCGATATTCTGTTAAAAATTTCATGGTGATTATTTTTGATTGGTGTATTCCTCCTTATCAGGTAGGAAATCAGAAATATTTAATTCGTCTGCCACCTCGCCCATTTCTTCTAAATACTGAAAAGTCTTTTTGGCCTCATCTTCATCAACTATACTAATCGCAACGCCAACATGAACGAGTACATAATCGTCTACCTTTGCTTGCGGCACCATTTCCAAGCTGGCTTCTTTGATGATACCACCGAAGGAAACTTTTGCCATTCGCACCAATCCGTCAAATTTGGATTCGATAGATCTAACTTTACCGGGAATCGCTAAACACATGATTGTTTGATTTATTATTGATTAATGATTCTTTTTGTTTTTTCTTCTACCTTCTCCAAAAGCCAATTACACCACTCATCTATTCCAATATTTTTGGTGCTGGAAATCTCCAAAACTTTAATATTGGGATTTACATCTCTTGCATCCGCTACCACGGCATCAACCGAAAATGGGAGATATTCCAATAAGTCCACTTTTGAAACCAGCATCATTTCGCTGGTCAGAAACATTCGTGGATATTTTTTTGGTTTATCATCTCCTTCAGTAGTTGCAATTAAGGTCACTCGATAGTCTTCTCCTAAATCAAAAGAAGCAGGGCAAACGAGATTGCCTACATTTTCGATGATCAATAATTCTACTCCTTCCAAATCAAGGCTTTCCATTGCTTGCCAAACCATCTGTGCTTCTAAGTGGCAAATACCACCCGTTACAATTTGCAAGGCATCTACACCAACATCTCGGAGACGGTCAGCATCCCGTTCGGTTTCCAGGTCGCCAACTAATATTTTCATATTTACTTTATCACCTATCCGTCGTGCGGTCTCTTGTAATAGTGTGGTCTTACCACTACCTGCAGAAGAAGTAATATTAATGAGCATAATATTTTGTTCTGTCACTCTCTTGCGAATACTTTCCGCAACGAAATCGTTGGCTTTGAGTAGATGCATGGTTGTATTGTCACAAGTAACCGTACCTCTTGCAGCCTTGGTTGATTTTTGAACTTTATCCATATTTTTAAGCTGATATTTTGACCTGAAATCAATTTATACTACTGCAAAACCAGTAGCCTCCTGCAAGTTAGTAAGTTGATTTGAATTAGAAAAGGAATTCAAGGGTTTAGAAAATATTTTCTAATTTTTGAAGGGGTCTAGTTACAAGACAAAACACAGGTGGGAGATATTGGGCAGTAGTTCGTATGGCATCCTGCCGGAAAACTATACCATATCACTCTTTTTTCTAAGTTTCACCAAAAGTGACGAAGAGTCGCTCCATTTTGCCTGAATTTGTTACTTTTATTTTTCTGCTTACAGTATTTTTTCTTCGGGATCAAAATGTATTTGATGAATCAATAATTCAGTCCCTTTTACTACATTATTATTTGGTTTGCCACAGGAGGAACAAGCAAACTTGTAATTTTCTATGATGGAGTTGGTGTTACAATCAGCACAATGAATTTCAATTTGAACTAATTCTACATTTAGGGTAACCTCTTGGTATTTTTCCTCGGCGGTAGTGACTGCCTCAAAAGCATTCTGCATAAGTACAGGCTCAACATTGGAAAGTAAGCCCACTTTTAAATTAATGGCAGTCATTTTATCCAATTCTTCTTTTGAAAATTCGGATTCAAGGGTATTAAAAATATTTCTAACCAAGGATATTTCGTGCATAATGAAATCATTTTGCAACTGCGTGCTTTAATTCTTTCAACAAATTCAAATGCCTGTCTGCTTCTGCAATCATTTCAGCATCTTCCACCAATTTTTTAACTTCGTTGGCTTTTGCTACCATATCCTCGTATCGTTTTTCATTAAAAGTATCGGGGTCATTTCCAACATCCCAACTTGCCTCCAGGAAATTCAGAAGCGTAATAGCTCTTTCATAAGGATAGGCAGGTGTTCGGACATCCAATGCTTCCTGGTAATAAAACAATGCTTTTTCGTGATTATCTGTCAAGACTGCCTGTGGAAATTTGATAAAGGCATTACCATAGTTGTTGCAAATCATTCCGTACTGATAGGGATATTGGTCTTTCGTGTAAAAACTTAGTGCTTCATCAAAAGAAGATACTGCTACTCCAGCCCAAATGCTTTTTTTCTTATTCTCAGCTGGCATATCTGTATAAAGCACTCCTAAATTGTGATGAATATCTGCGAATACATTAGGTGCTGCGTTTTTAGTGAAAACTTTTAATGCCTCCTGGTAACTTTCAATAGCGGGCTTAAAAAACTGCGGATTACCATTTTGCGCCCATGTGTAAAGCAATGTCCCTTTTCGATAATAAGCGTTGCCGGCCAATTCTCGTAAATTTTCCGCTTCGAAAATCTTAATCGCCCTTGTCGCATACCCCAATGACTCTGTGAAACTCTCAGAGATATTGGCAATATGTGCCGCATCCAATAAAATTAAACCTGTTTCAATTTTTCTATTGGATTTTTCATAAGATTGTAGCACCTCCCAAAGTGTTGATTTTAATTTTTCTAATAATGCTGTGTCATAAGGCTTAGTCAATTGTAACATCCATGCCTGACATAGGGTATGGTTGACTTCTGTTTTCGCCTCTTTGGACAGTTTTTGCGTATCCACATCCTCCAATATATGAACGGCATAATCAGCTTGTTCCAGGTCGATACAAAAAATAGCATATTGGCGAGCGGTGAAAGCACCGTGTTCCTCTGTCGGTGCACTTTTTATGGCTTCTTCGTAGAAATAAGCCGTTTTTTTCAGGTCAAAATTATCAGATGTTGAAGCATAATGTCGAAGTACAGCGTTATTGTGCATCAAACGAAACTCTTCGAAAGGAGTATAGTTCGCGGTTAATTCATCAGGGCTAATCGAAAACCCCTGTTGTAAGCGATTGATAAAGTCTAACTCTTTAAAGAGAGAAGGGTTGTTTTGCTGCAGGTATTCGTATGCCTTCTCATAATTATTCAATTTTGCAAACACGATTCCCAACAAGTTTGCTTCAGTAAGTTCTATATCTTCAGGCAATAAAAAGGGGGGTTGAATATTGTGCCAGTCCAAAGCAAAGCCTATTGCTCCATTTTTTATTAAAATGGAGTTAGCGCTAGGAGTTGGGCGTTTTTCCAAAAAATCAACCACATCGACCAACTCATCCAATCGGTCTTCTCTACTTATAAACCCCTTAAGTTGAGCATGATATTCAGTTGTTGCAAATATTGATAGCATCTTGGTTCGTTTTTAAAGTTCCTCTGGCATCTTTCCGAATACCTCGCTGTAAAATGGAAGCATAAGTCTTGGCTTTTTTCTCAGAATTATAAGCATCAATTTTTCTACAAATAAATTTGAGTGGGTTTTTTAATGCGACATATATCATGGTCAAATGCCATAGACCATTTTTCTTTGATAGTAAGTACTTAACTTCTGTATTCATTAACCACCCATCTTCTCGGAGTAGCCTTAAATCAACTGGCTTGCCCAAAAAATCAACTGGCTTCCAAAAAGGAATATCAGAGGAAATGTACATTGGTTAAGGTTATAGTTTTACATTTAATATTCTCAACTCTTTTTGC
The DNA here is from genome assembly GCA_964534315.1 of uncultured Saprospiraceae bacterium. Lineage (GTDB taxonomy): Bacteria > Bacteroidota > Bacteroidia > Chitinophagales > Saprospiraceae > CAZHOV01. The sequence goes on from CAZHOV010000195.1 coordinate 9,310, forward strand.
AATTCGAATTCTAAATTCCGGTCATTACTGTTTATCTCGTTGTCAATCAATAGTTCATGCAAAGCGATGGTTTTATCACCTTTAGCATTTCGATCCTTGAGCATATGTTGTTTGGCTTTGTGCAATGTTTTGAACAGTTCTTCGCTTTTTGGAGCAATCATCAATGTACGCCGGTCAGCATAATAAACTACATTTACATTGAGATCGTCCTCAAAAATCGCAGTAGCCACTTTATGATCAATCAATAGGTGAGAAGACTTTAAACGGACTTGACCATTTTCCTCTTTAGTGGGTTTAAAATTATCCTTTAGTCTATTAGGTGGTATAAACATATTAGTATGAGTTAATCATGTCTTTAGTTCTTCCAGCAATAAATTGATTATTTTATCTCCTCCTTTCTTGGCCTCTTCTGTCATACCAACATTGAAACGAGTACTGTCTATGGCAATCAAATAGACCTCAATTTCATCCGGATATTCATCCTGAAGCATTTTTTTTGCATAAGACAGCGCTTGATTCCATTTCAAAGAATGCAGAAAGACCATTGGGTCATCTATAATTTGTCCTTCGACTTCTGAGGCAGGCAGTTTGTACGTGGTGCCAACCGGCTCGTTGGTATTTATGACGGCATCAATCAATATAATACGTTCATGTCCTTTTAGCTTAAATAAAACTTCGAAGGCAGAAGTACCCATGTCAAAAATGCTGATATGATCAGTTTCGTCTAATTGTGCTTTCAATTGCTCGATGACATAAATCCCAACGCCGTCATCTGCTCGCACAGGATTTCCAAAACCTAGTACTGCTGTTTTTTTGGTCATTTTTCCTATTGTACTTTTCATATTCTAATATAAGGAAAACCTTAAGTAATCTAAATTACCGACAAAAAACATGAATTATACCGGATTTTTAAAATCCGGTATAATTCATGTTTTTTTCTTTTTTTGCTTAGTTTTCAAAAGGTTTAGTAAA
>CAZHOV010000196.1:0-9948 GCA_964534315.1 uncultured Saprospiraceae bacterium
CCAAAGAAGAAAGTTTGGTGTGTCGAAACACGAATAGTGTTTTGAAACACCCTCGTTAGGAAAAATTTTTCAGATCTCATAAACAATGAGGCCGTTTTTCATGCGCGGCTCAAAAAAAGTGGACTTTGGGGGCATAATCTCCCCTGCGTCAGCGACTTGGATCAGGTCTTTGAGTTCCACGGGATAGAGGCAGAAGCCTAGCCGGTGTTCGTTTTGAATGGTTTTGGCGCGGAAGCTTTCGAGGCCTTCTACCCCGGAGATGTATTTTATTCGGGTATCCGCGCTGACATCTTCGATGCCTAGAATATCCTGCAAAACATACTTATCGAGCAAGCTGGCGTCGAGAACAGGTTGATAGGTTTGAGCTGCAATGATCTCCTGTTTCCAGGTCAGCCTAAACCATTCCCGGTTGACGAACATGGTAAGCTCGTATTTATGCTCCGGTTTGCGCGGGATGCTCAGGATTTCGATATCGCACACCTGCGAAAGTTTTGCCATGAAGGTGGTGAGGGAAATATCTTCCAGGATTTCAATCACCCGGTTATAGTCGCGGATTTCCAATTCGTGAGAAGGGAAGAACGCACTCAGCAATTTGTTGTATCGCTCTCCCCCTTCTTTGTTTTTGCGCCTCTGATAGAGTAAGGCAGTTGTTGATGTCCGATGATGGCCGTCTGCAATGTAAGTCTCGGGGACATGGTTTAGAAAGAGTGATTTGATTTTTTCGATCAGCAACGTGTTATCAATTTCCCAAAAAGTATGCTTTTGTGCTTCTTCTTCAAAATAAGCAGAAAAGAAAGGCGGTTCTTTCTTGATGTATTGATCTACCAGGTCGTCGATAGCTTGTACGGCCGGGTAGATGAGCAAAACCGGCTTTACCATGGCTTGTCTTTGCAGGAGTAAGTGCATTTGCCGCTGTTCTTTAGAAGAAAGGGTGTTTTCGTGCTTTTTTATCCGTCCTGCCAAAAAATCGTCTATACTGGCACAGGCAATAATACCGGTATAGGTGCGATGATCATCCGCTATTTGATAAAGATAGATGCTCTCCTTATCAGACTTTTGAAAAAAACCACTTTTTCGGTATTCTGCGAAATCTACCTTTACAGAACCAAAAAAGGAATCTGCGGAAGTAATAAAATCAAAATCGGGGTACACCGCTTTAAATGGAGATAAATTCATAGGGCTATTCTTCTTCTTTTCGCTGCTCTTTATTGTACTTTTTGCGTTTATACTGGTCGGCCCGGTCATATGCATTGATTATCTCTTTTACCAACCGGTGGCGGACGACATCCTCAGGAGTAAGAAAAACGGCTGCAATGCCTTTGAGGTCGCCCAGTACTTCTACAGCTCTTCTCAGTCCTGATTTCACACTGTAGGGCAAGTCAACCTGAGAGAGATCGCCGGTAATGATACACTTTGCCGAAGGTCCCAAACGGGTCAGAAACATTTTTATCTGCAGAGTTGTAGCATTCTGGGCTTCATCCAAAATAATAAAGGCGTTATCGAGGGTACGCCCACGCATGAAGGCCAGGGGGGCGATCTCTATCGTCCGGTTTTCCATAAAATGATCCAGCTTTTCGGCTGGTAGCATATCGTCTAGGGCATCATATAGCGGTCTGAGGTAGGGGTCTACCTTCTCTTTTAGGTCGCCGGGCAGGAATCCCAGACTCTCACCTGCTTCAACAGCCGGACGGGTGAGGATGATCTTTTTGACTGTCCGGTTTTTTAAGGCTCTGACGGCCAGGGCCACGGCCGTGTAGGTCTTTCCGGTACCGGCAGGACCGATCGCAAAGACTACATCATTATGTTCTGAAGCTTCAATCAGCTTCTTCTGGTTATGTGTTTTGGCTCTGATGACTTTCCCGCCACGCCCGTGCAGGATGGTCACATTACTGCTGCCATTAGCAATTCGGGTTTCGAAAGGATTGGCCCCGGACAAGAGATCCTCTACATGCTGAACGGTCAGTTCATTATATTCTTTGAGCATTTTAACCATCATCTCAAACCTTGATTTAACTTGCTGCGCTTCTTTTTTGGAACCTGAGATCTTGAGCGAGTTGCCTCTGGAAGTAATGGTAACATCCGGGTAGGCTTTGCGAATGAGGTTTAGCTTAACATCTTTTTGGCCATATAGATCCAGCGGGTATACTCCGTCTATCCTTAAGATGATTTCGCTTAATTTTCCGATAATCGTTATTTTTATATCTTACGAAATATGGTTTTAAATAGTGTTGGTGTAAAAATACAGTTTTAAATTTGGATTTAAATTTCAAAATGTATTTTTCAAGTTTTTTTTATGCACATCGTTACCTTTATTTCAGATCTGGGGTTGAGCGATTTCTATGTTGGTGCCATTAAAGGCGCTATTTTAAGACAATCTCCCCAAGTCCAAATTGTTGATATTTCTCATAACATCAATCCTTATGACATCGTTCAGGCATCCTTTATTTTAAAAAATGCCTATGCTGAATTTCCGGAAGGAACCGTCCATCTGGCCGGTGTTAACAATGATGCTGAAAAAATTCCTCAGCTGATCGCCATTTCGTATGATAAACATTATTTTATTGCTCCTGATAATGGCTTGCTCAGTCTGGCTCTTCCCGACTTCAAAGGTCCGGTTTATTCTCTGAAAAAAACGGAGGATATTGCCTTTCCGATGAAAGAACTATTTGCCAACGCAGTTGCCCATATCAAAAGCGACCAACCCTTTGAAAATATAGGGACGCCTCAAGAAACGCTTGTCGAGCGAATAAGTTTACAACCGGTGATCAGCTCCTCCCAAATCCGGGGCTCCGTCATCCATGTCGATCATTATGGGAATGTCGTTTTGAATATCACCAAATCGTTGTTCGAAAAGGTTGCGAATGACCGGGAATTTGCCTTATATTTTAAAAGGCATCATCCTATTACCCAGATGAGCAGGCATTATACAGATGTAGATGTGGGCGAAATTCTTTGTCTATTCAATGCTTCTGACAACCTTGAAATAGCCATACATATGGGCCGCGCCTCGGAGATGCTGGGGTTGAAAGTAGACGATACGGTGCAGGTAGATTTTTTGTCAAGTGAACCGTGAACAGAAAGTAGCGAACAGATCAGGGAAAGATTAAATCCACGAATATCCGCCTGATCCGTTTGATCTGCGTTCCATCCTGAAAGCTTTGCGGCTTTGCGAGAGATTTGAAAAGGAATAAATAAAAAGTTTAAACCATCAATCATCAATCAAAAAGATCATGAATCCTCTTCGAATAACCACCGCCCAGGTAGAACTTGCCTGGCACGATATCCAGGCCAACCAATCACGCTTGGAGCAATTACTTCAGCCCTTAGCCAATACAACCGATTTGGTCATCCTACCCGAGATGTTTACTACCGGCTTTAGTATGGATGCGGCAGCGCTGGCCGAGCCGATGGATGGTTCAACGATGAGCTGGCTAGCCAAGCAAGCCAAGACGTTGAATGCTTGTGTGATGGGTAGTTTTATTGCTGAAGAAGGCGGCCATTATTACAACCGGTTTATTGCCATGCTACCTTCCGGCGAGTACCATCGATACGATAAGAAGCACTTATTCACCCTCGCCAAAGAGCACGTTCCTTATACCGCAGGCAACCAGCTTCTCACCTTTGATTATAAGGGCTGGAAAATAGCGCCGTTTGTTTGTTATGATCTTCGGTTTCCAGAGTGGAGCAGAAATACACAGGGATATGATTTATTGATCTATGTAGCTAATTGGCCGGAGCCCCGGCGGTTGCATTGGCAAGCGCTTTTGAAAGCGCGGGCGATAGAAAATCAGGCATACACTATTGGTGTCAACCGGGTTGGAGAAGACGGGAACGGGTTGAATTATACCGGAGACACCTCCCTGACGAGTTACAATGGGGAGACATTGTATGAGGTTAAAAACAAGGAAGCCATTCATACGATTACGATAGAAAAGGAGGAGCAGGAGGTGTTTCGGAGGAAGTTGGCGTTTTTAGCTGATCAGGATGTTTTTAGCTTTAAATAGGAATCTCGCAGAGCCGCGAAGTGCGCAAAGAATTAGTCCTTTGCGCCCTTTGCGAGAAAAAATCCTACACATGTAAAAAAAATCTATCCATAAGAAATATTTAACATTTTCCAGCCGTTTTGGAGGAGATTTTTTTACTAAAAATGTCCAAAACCGATGTTCAACCACTCATTTTATCAAAATCTGCTTTCCGGGTATCTTGAGATACCCTTCATTTCTTCTTATATATTTAACTTATATGTAAGTGCTTGTAGGGTAGAAAAAAGAAAAGCGATCTGCACAGAGACAGCTCGCTTTCATTTTAAAATTTTCCGAAAATAACCCTATTAACTAACCTGTTTTACCAGATTTTAAATTTAACTTTTTCAATTTACAAAAAATAATACATGTTTACAAACGTCCGATTTGGTGTAATGTTGTTGATCGCAAGCACCATTTTGCTCATTCAATGCACTTCTACCTCCACTTTAACAGATAAAACTACAAAAGGGGGTTCTACCAGGTCAACCCCTGCAAAAGAGGACCGGTTGCGTGCGGATATTGTTCGATTTTCGAAGAAATACCTGGGCACCAAATACCGGTATGCGGGGAAGGATCCTAAGGGGTTTGATTGTTCGGGCTTTTCCTATTTTGTGTACAAAAACCATGATATTGCGCTGGGGGCAAGTTCCAGGGCCCAGGCCGGTCAAGGCAAAAAAATTAACGATCTGGAAATGGCCAAACCTGCCGATCTGGTTTTCTTTAACAAGAACGCTAATGGTTCGGGGGGCATCAACCATGTGGGGATCATAGTCAAGAACGAGAAAAATGAGCTGCTGGTTATTCATAGCACCTCCCGGGGAGTGGTGATCGACGATGTATTGAGCTCTTCCTACTGGAAGCCGCGGATTTTAGCAGCGAGAAATGTGGTATCGGATTGACGATTAGCGTTTTAGGTAGGTGGACTGCACGTATAGGTGTACTCCACCTATAGGTGGAGTACACCTATACGTGCAGTCCACCTACCTAAAACGCTAATCGTCAATCCGATACCACATTTCTCGCTGCTAAAATCCGCGGCTTCCAGTAGGAAGAGCTCAATACATCGTCGATCACCACTCCCCGGGAGGTGCTATGAATAACCAGCAGCTCATTTTTCTCGTTCTTGACTATGATCCCCACATGGTTGATGCCCCCCGAACCATTAGCGTTCTTGTTAAAGAAAACCAGATCGGCAGGTTTGGCCATTTCCAGATCGTTAATTTTTTTGCCTTGACCGGCCTGGGCCCTGGAACTTGCCCCCAGCGCAATATCATGGTTTTTGTACACAAAATAGGAAAAGCCCGAACAATCAAACCCCTTAGGATCCTTCCCCGCATACCGGTATTTGGTGCCCAGGTATTTCTTCGAAAATCGAACAATATCCGCACGCAACCGGTCCTCTTTTGCAGGGGTTGACCTGGTAGAACCCCCTTTTGTAGTTTTATCTGTTAAAGTGGAGGTAGAAGTGCATTGAATGAGCAAAATGGTGCTTGCGATCAACAACATTACACCAAATCGGACGTTTGTAAACATGTATTATTTTTTGTAAATTGAAAAAGTTAAATTTAAAATCTGGTAAAACAGGTTAGTTAATAGGGTTATTTTCGGAAAATTTTAAAATGAAAGCGAGCTGTCTCTGTGCAGATCGCTTTTCTTTTTTCTACCCTACAAGCACTTACATATAAGTTAAATATATAAGAAGAAATGAAGGGTATCTCAAGATACCCGGAAAGCAGATTTTGATAAAATGAGTGGTTGAACATCGGTTTTGGACATTTTTAGTAAAAAAATCTCCTCCAAAACGGCTGGAAAATGTTAAATATTTCTTATGGATAGATTTTTTTTACATGTGTAGGATTTTTTCTCGCAAAGGGCGCAAAGGACTAATTCTTTGCGCACTTCGCGGCTCTGCGAGATTCCTATTTAAAGCTAAAAACATCCTGATCAGCTAAAAACGCCAACTTCCTCCGAAACACCTCCTGCTCCTCCTTTTCTATCGTAATCGTATGAATGGCTTCCTTGTTTTTAACCTCATACAATGTCTCCCCATTGTAACTCGTCAGGGAGGTGTCTCCGGTATAATTCAACCCGTTCCCGTCTTCTCCAACCCGGTTGACACCAATAGTGTATGCCTGATTTTCTATCGCCCGCGCTTTCAAAAGCGCTTGCCAATGCAACCGCCGGGGCTCCGGCCAATTAGCTACATAGATCAATAAATCATATCCCTGTGTATTTCTGCTCCACTCTGGAAACCGAAGATCATAACAAACAAACGGCGCTATTTTCCAGCCCTTATAATCAAAGGTGAGAAGCTGGTTGCCTGCGGTATAAGGAACGTGCTCTTTGGCGAGGGTGAATAAGTGCTTCTTATCGTATCGATGGTACTCGCCGGAAGGTAGCATGGCAATAAACCGGTTGTAATAATGGCCGCCTTCTTCAGCAATAAAACTACCCATCACACAAGCATTCAACGTCTTGGCTTGCTTGGCTAGCCAGCTCATCGTTGAACCATCCATCGGCTCGGCCAGCGCTGCCGCATCCATACTAAAGCCGGTAGTAAACATCTCGGGTAGGATGACCAAATCGGTTGTATTGGCTAAGGGCTGAAGTAATTGCTCCAAGCGTGATTGGTTGGCCTGGATATCGTGCCAGGCAAGTTCTACCTGGGCGGTGGTTATTCGAAGAGGATTCATGATCTTTTTGATTGATGATTGATGGTTTAAACTTTTTATTTATTCCTTTTCAAATCTCTCGCAAAGCCGCAAAGCTTTCAGGATGGAACGCAGATCAAACGGATCAGGCGGATATTCGTGGATTTAATCTTTCCCTGATCTGTTCGCTACTTTCTGTTCACGGTTCACTTGACAAAAAATCTACCTGCACCGTATCGTCTACTTTCAACCCCAGCATCTCCGAGGCGCGGCCCATATGTATGGCTATTTCAAGGTTGTCAGAAGCATTGAATAGACAAAGAATTTCGCCCACATCTACATCTGTATAATGCCTGCTCATCTGGGTAATAGGATGATGCCTTTTAAAATATAAGGCAAATTCCCGGTCATTCGCAACCTTTTCGAACAACGATTTGGTGATATTCAAAACGACATTCCCATAATGATCGACATGGATGACGGAGCCCCGGATTTGGGAGGAGCTGATCACCGGTTGTAAACTTATTCGCTCGACAAGCGTTTCTTGAGGCGTCCCTATATTTTCAAAGGGTTGGTCGCTTTTGATATGGGCAACTGCGTTGGCAAATAGTTCTTTCATCGGAAAGGCAATATCCTCCGTTTTTTTCAGAGAATAAACCGGACCTTTGAAGTCGGGAAGAGCCAGACTGAGCAAGCCATTATCAGGAGCAATAAAATAATGTTTATCATACGAAATGGCGATCAGCTGAGGAATTTTTTCAGCATCATTGTTAACACCGGCCAGATGGACGGTTCCTTCCGGAAATTCAGCATAGGCATTTTTTAAAATAAAGGATGCCTGAACGATGTCATAAGGATTGATGTTATGAGAAATATCAACAATTTGGACTTGGGGAGATTGTCTTAAAATAGCGCCTTTAATGGCACCAACATAGAAATCGCTCAACCCCAGATCTGAAATAAAGGTAACGATGTGCATAAAAAAAACTTGAAAAATACATTTTGAAATTTAAATCCAAATTTAAAACTGTATTTTTACACCAACACTATTTAAAACCATATTTCGTAAGATATAAAAATAACGATTATCGGAAAATTAAGCGAAATCATCTTAAGGATAGACGGAGTATACCCGCTGGATCTATATGGCCAAAAAGATGTTAAGCTAAACCTCATTCGCAAAGCCTACCCGGATGTTACCATTACTTCCAGAGGCAACTCGCTCAAGATCTCAGGTTCCAAAAAAGAAGCGCAGCAAGTTAAATCAAGGTTTGAGATGATGGTTAAAATGCTCAAAGAATATAATGAACTGACCGTTCAGCATGTAGAGGATCTCTTGTCCGGGGCCAATCCTTTCGAAACCCGAATTGCTAATGGCAGCAGTAATGTGACCATCCTGCACGGGCGTGGCGGGAAAGTCATCAGAGCCAAAACACATAACCAGAAGAAGCTGATTGAAGCTTCAGAACATAATGATGTAGTCTTTGCGATCGGTCCTGCCGGTACCGGAAAGACCTACACGGCCGTGGCCCTGGCCGTCAGAGCCTTAAAAAACCGGACAGTCAAAAAGATCATCCTCACCCGTCCGGCTGTTGAAGCAGGTGAGAGTCTGGGATTCCTGCCCGGCGACCTAAAAGAGAAGGTAGACCCCTACCTCAGACCGCTATATGATGCCCTAGACGATATGCTACCAGCCGAAAAGCTGGATCATTTTATGGAAAACCGGACGATAGAGATCGCCCCCCTGGCCTTCATGCGTGGGCGTACCCTCGATAACGCCTTTATTATTTTGGATGAAGCCCAGAATGCTACAACTCTGCAGATAAAAATGTTTCTGACCCGTTTGGGACCTTCGGCAAAGTGTATCATTACCGGCGATCTCTCTCAGGTTGACTTGCCCTACAGTGTGAAATCAGGACTGAGAAGAGCTGTAGAAGTACTGGGCGACCTCAAAGGCATTGCAGCCGTTTTTCTTACTCCTGAGGATGTCGTCCGCCACCGGTTGGTAAAAGAGATAATCAATGCATATGACCGGGCCGACCAGTATAAACGCAAAAAGTACAATAAAGAGCAGCGAAAAGAAGAAGAATAGCCCTATGAATTTATCTCCATTTAAAGCGGTGTACCCCGATTTTGATTTTATTACTTCCGCAGATTCCTTTTTTGGTTCTGTAAAGGTAGATTTCGCAGAATACCGAAAAAGTGGTTTTTTTCAAAAGTCTGATAAGGAGAGCATCTATCTTTATCAAATAGCGGATGATCATCGCACCTATACCGGTATTATTGCCTGTGCCAGTATAGACGATTTTTTGGCAGGACGGATAAAAAAGCACGAAAACACCCTTTCTTCTAAAGAACAGCGGCAAATGCACTTACTCCTGCAAAGACAAGCCATGGTAAAGCCGGTTTTGCTCATCTACCCGGCCGTACAAGCTATCGACGACCTGGTAGATCAATACATCAAGAAAGAACCGCCTTTCTTTTCTGCTTATTTTGAAGAAGAAGCACAAAAGCATACTTTTTGGGAAATTGATAACACGTTGCTGATCGAAAAAATCAAATCACTCTTTCTAAACCATGTCCCCGAGACTTACATTGCAGACGGCCATCATCGGACATCAACAACTGCCTTACTCTATCAGAGGCGCAAAAACAAAGAAGGGGGAGAGCGATACAACAAATTGCTGAGTGCGTTCTTCCCTTCTCACGAATTGGAAATCCGCGACTATAACCGGGTGATTGAAATCCTGGAAGATATTTCCCTCACCACCTTCATGGCAAAACTTTCGCAGGTGTGCGATATCGAAATCCTGAGCATCCCGCGCAAACCGGAGCATAAATACGAGCTTACCATGTTCGTCAACCGGGAATGGTTTAGGCTGACCTGGAAACAGGAGATCATTGCAGCTCAAACCTATCAACCTGTTCTCGACGCCAGCTTGCTCGATAAGTATGTTTTGCAGGATATTCTAGGCATCGAAGATGTCAGCGCGGATACCCGAATAAAATACATCTCCGGGGTAGAAGGCCTCGAAAGCTTCCGCGCCAAAACCATTCAAAACGAACACCGGCTAGGCTTCTGCCTCTATCCCGTGGAACTCAAAGACCTGATCCAAGTCGCTGACGCAGGGGAGATTATGCCCCCAAAGTCCACTTTTTTTGAGCCGCGCATGAAAAACGGCCTCATTGTTTATGAGATCTGAAAAATTTTTCCTAACGAGGGTGTTTCAAAACACTATTCGTGTTTCGACACACCAAACTTTCTTCTTTGG
>CAZHOV010000197.1:0-1961 GCA_964534315.1 uncultured Saprospiraceae bacterium
GGATACCCTGACACCTTGATACCTGGACACCTGGATACCTGGACACCTTGATACCCGGATACCCTGACACCCGGATACCCTGACACCTTGATACCCTGACACCTTGTCACCTGGATACCCTGACACCTTGATACCTGGACACCTGGATACCTGGACACCTTGATACCTGGATACCCTGACACCCGGATACCCTGACACCTTGATACCTGGACACCCGGATACCTTGATACCTTGTCCTCTTCCTCAAACCGCTACCTTTGCCTTTATATGCGGATGCGGATCATAACCTACAATTTCAAAGTCTTCGTATTTAAAGTCAAAAATAGAAGTTACATTCGGATTGATCTTGATTTGGGGTAAAGGCCTTGGAGTTCTGGAAATTTGTAATTTGGCTTGTTCGAGGTGGTTGGAGTAGAGGTGTACATCGCCGAAGGTGTGAACGAACGCTCCGGGTTGCAGGTTGCATACTTGCGCCATCATTAAGGTTAGCAGCGCATAAGAAGCAATATTAAATGGTACACCCAAAAAAACATCAGCAGATCGCTGATAGAGTTGACAGGAAAGCTTCCCGTTGGCAACATAAAATTGGAATAATGCATGGCATGGACTCAACGCCATTTCCTCTAATTCTCCAACATTCCATGCACTAATAATAATGCGTCTGGAGTCTGGATTGTTCATAATTAAATCTACTGCACGGCTTATTTGGTCAACAGAGGTACCGTCTTTTCTTCTCCAGCTTCGCCATTGCTTGCCGTACACCGGACCAAGGTCTCCGTTCTCATCGGCCCATTCGTTCCAGATCCGAACACCATTTTCCTGCAGATATTTGACATTGGTATCGCCATCCAGAAACCACAATAGCTCGTGAATAATGGATTTTACGTGCAACTTCTTAGTCGTGACCAAGGGAAAACCATCTGCAAGATCAAACCGCATCTGATAACCAAAAACGCTTAAGGTTCCTGTTCCTGTACGATCCCCTTTTTCTAAACCATGCTCAAGAATATGCTCTAATAAATCCAAATACTGCCGCATTCTAAATTTTTTGTGTTAAATTATTCTTAGAAGACAAATTTAGTTAATGAAATGAAATATCTTGCATAAGAATTAGTTCTGTTTTTAAGTTACTAACATCTTATTCACATTAATCTAGATCTAAATGATTAAACCCCTATATTTTATTCATTTTATTTTTTCATCGCTCTATTTTATGCCTATTCTTGCCCAGGAAAATGGCTGGGAATTGAAAAAAGAAGAAGATGGCATCAAGGTTTTCTTTAAAGAGTCTGATCAAAGCAAAATTAAAGAATTGCGGATTACTTTTTCTGTAAAGTCTTCCCTCAATACGATGATCGCTGTACTAAAGGATATTGAGGCATTCCCAGAATGGATATTTAAATGTGAAGAAGCGCGAATGGTCGAAAAGATTTCAGAAAAAGAACTTTACTATTATAGTACTATGAATTTCCCATGGCCTTTAACTGACCGGGACGCCATTTCTTATTCCACTTTCCGCCAGGACCCGGTTACAAAAACTATCTACACCGAAAATATTGCAGCACCTGCTAAGGAACCTGAGCGGAAGGATATGGTCCGCATCGAAACAATGGAAATACGCTGGAAAATTGTCCCCAAAAAAGATGGTACTGTCTTGGTCGATTACTTCCTCCTCTCCGATCCGGGCGGCTCCATCCCGGCCTGGCTCATCAATTTTGCCATCGACCGGGGCCCCGTTCAATCCATGAAGGCTTTCCGCGAGATGCTCAATTTGGAGAAATACCAAACCATCGCCCAAAAATATGTCGAAGAACTCAATGTGCAATGAGCAATGTGCAATGTGCAATGAAGAATGTGCAATGTGCAATGAAGAATGAATTTAAGGGTTGAAAATCTTCGATTTTCAACCCTTGTACCCTTGTACCCTTGTACCCTTGTACCCTTGTACCCTTGTACCCTTG
>CAZHOV010000197.1:2061-9923 GCA_964534315.1 uncultured Saprospiraceae bacterium
ACCCTTGTACCCTTGTACCCTTGTACCCTTGTACCCTTGTACCCTTGTACCCTTGCACCCTTGCACCCTTGAACCCTTGAACCCTTGAACCCTTGTACCCTTGAACCCTTGCACCCTTGAACCCTTGAACCCTTGAACCCTTGAACCCTTGAACCCTTGAACCCTTGAATATAACTTTCTTCCCTTTTTCTTGTTTAATTATTCTAAAAAATTACAAGAAAATGAGTTATCCTAGTTTAAACGCATGTGTTCAGGACTTAGAGAAAAATGGTATGTTATTGAGGATCAAAGAAGAAGTAGATCCCGATCTTGAAATTGCTGAGATTCACCGTCGGATATTTGACCAACAAGGACCGGCTATTTTATTCGAAAAGGTAAAGGGAAGTCCATTTCCCGCCGTCTCAAATATATATGGTACATATGAACGTACCGAATTTATTTTTCGCCATACGTTGGAGAAGGTAAAAAAAGTGGTGGAGTTAAAAGTTGACCCGACCCGCTTTTTTCAAAAACCACTTCGCTACCTTTCGGCTCCGTTTACCGCCTTATCAGCTTTGCCGCGAAGGCGACGTATCACCGCCCCCATATTACATGGCACCACTACGGTTGACCAGCTACCGCTGATCAAATCATGGCCGGATGACGGGGGAGCTTTTGTCACCCTCCCACAGGTATTTACCCTCCCTCCTAATGATCAGAATATCATGCACAGCAATATCGGCATGTACCGGATACAGCTTTCAGGAAATGAGTATGAGCTCAATAAAGAGATCGGCATGCATTACCAACTGCATAGGGGTATTGGCGTGCATCACACCATGTATAACCAATCAGATGAGCCTTTTAGAGCTACCGTTTTTATCGGAGGCCCTCCTTCGCATGCTTTTGCAGCCATTATGCCGCTGCCCGAAGGCTTGACGGAATTGACTTTTGCCGGCATGATGGGGGGACGAAGGTTTGGATATGTAAAACAAAACGGACATATTTTATCAGCTGATGCTGATTTTTGTATCACCGGGATCATTAGAAAGAACGAAAAAAAACCGGAGGGTCCATTCGGAGATCACCTGGGTTACTACAGTCTACAGCACGACTTCCCGGTAATGGAAGTTGAAAATGTTTACTACCGAAAGGATGCGATCTGGCATTTTACGGTTGTCGGAAGGCCCCCCCAGGAAGATTCTAGCTTTGGCTATCTAATCCATCAATTGGTCAAAGAATTAACTACCCAGGAATTTCCAGGGGTAGAAGAGATCAATGCGGTGGATGCTGCAGGTGTCCATCCCTTACTTTTAGCCATTGGCTCGGAGAGATATATGCCTTTCAGAGAGCGCAAACCCGAGGAAATTCTCACCCAGGCTAACCGGATTATCGGTAGCGGTCAAACCTCATTGGCAAAATTCCTTTTTATCGCCGCCTCTGGAGATGCTGCCGGATTAACCACCAAAAATATCCCTCAATACTTCAACCATATCCTAGAGCGGGTCGACTGGACGAGAGACCTCCATTTTCAAACCAAAACAACCATCGACACCCTCGATTATTCCGGTACGGGATGGAATGCAGGATCAAAGGTTATTGTAGCTTGCTGCGGAGATCCTATCCGCAAGTTGACCACAACGCTCCCCGATAATTTACAGCTGCCTTCCGGTTTTGATCGGCCACGCTTCGTTCAACCCGGAATAATGGTGATCGATGCACCAGAGTTTGACAATTACGGAGTTCAACAGCGCATAATCTCCAATTTAACCGACCATCTCAGCCGGTCCGATTTTCAGGGAATCCCTTTGATCATTTTGGCTGATGACAGCGAGTTTACCGCTGCGAATACCAATAACTTTGTATGGGTCACCTTCACCCGGGCTAATCCCTCACACGATATTTACGGCGTCCATGCCTTCACTGAATTCAAACACTGGGGATGCAAAGGTCCGCTGGTCATAGATGCCAGAAAAAAACCTCACCATGCCCCCGAGCTGGTCACCGACAGAAAAGTGATGGAACGCGTAGATGAGATTTTGGGACGCCGTAACACCGTAACACCGTAACGCCGATCTGCCGTTATAGCGTTTTCATATTACCTCCTTCCCCACAAGCTCAATACGCCTCTGCCGCGTTGATTGTTTTTGGTATCATACCAGAATACGACTTTGGCAATGATGCGCTTGTTGCCTTTCAGATTGATCACCCGGGACGCTCCGCCGGCGCGAATATTTTGTCTTAGGGATACTTCCTGTACAGAGCCATCGCGGAAATGTACTACACATCGGCGCATATTGATGGAAGAGTGCAACACCTTAAATTGCAATGATTGAAGTTTGTTTTTTTCATTCCCCATTCATTCCGATTATCAAGAAACCCGTATTTTGGACTTTCATTTTTCAAAGGATTCATTTTCAATGGCAGAACAACGACACCTCCCCTCCCCTTTCGTTGCCCGGATGCAGCAACAGCTTGGGGAAGACTATGATAGGTTCGAAAACACTTTAAATTCCGCTTCTCCGGTTAGTATTCGTCTCCATTTTCAGAAGAAAATTAAACAGCGAGAAAATACTGGAAAAGTAAAATGGAATACTAACGGAGTATATTTAAAAGAACGGCCTAGCTTCACGCTAGATCCTCTATTTCACGCCGGCGCTTATTATGTGCAGGAAGCTTCCTCTATGGCTCTTGAATATGTCGTCAAGCAGCTCATCGGCCCAAAAGAGCACGCCATAAAAATGCTTGATCTTTGTGCCGCTCCGGGCGGAAAGACCACTTTGTTGACGCAATTCCTTGCACCCGGAGGCCTATTAGTGGCCAATGAAGTGATCAATTCAAGGGTAGGACCACTCAAAGAAAACATTATCAAATGGGGGATTCCCAGGGTATTGGTAGCCAACCACGACCCCAAGGATTACATTAATCTCAAAGGTTTTTTCGATTTGGTGGTAGTTGATGCGCCTTGCTCCGGAGAAGGGCTATTCAGAAAAGATCCCAAAGCTGTCGGAGAATGGTCAGAAAAAAACGTACAGCTCTGTTCAGCAAGGCAACGACGCATATTGCAGGATGCGGCGCCTTTGGTCAAACCTGGTGGCTTTCTCATTTACAGCACCTGTACCTATAACAACCTGGAAAATATCAATAACGCTGAATGGCTAGCAGAATCCGTTGATTTTCGAAGTATTAAGCTTTATCCTCCCTCAGATTGGGGATTAATTGAGCGAACAGCAGGGGCAATATATGGCTACCAGTTTTATCCACATTTAGTAAAAGGAGAAGGTTTTTTTGTCGCTGCATTCCAAAAAGATCCTGAGTCACCTTTTAAGCCCCCAAAAGAAAAAAGGAAAAGTGGCCCGGAGCGTCGGTTTACGCCTCTTCCAAAAAAGTTGAGCGGGCAACTAACAGAATGGATAGCATCTCCTGAAGACTTTTCCTTTTGGGTAACTCCAAAAGAAAAGGTTGTTGCCATTCCGAATGACATTGATAAGGAGGTCATGCTAATAGAAGGAGCTTTGAGAAAGATTAAACTTGGCATCGACATAGGAACGTTCAAGCGGACTCAATTTATCCCTGCTCATGAATTAGCGTTAAGTACCATCATCCGATCCGACCTTCCCTCAATAGAGCTGAACAGGGAGCAAGCTATCCAATATTTGAGAAAAGAAGATTTTAAAACACCTAACCTTCCTAAAGGCTGGTTGTTAGCCACTTACCAGGGGTTAAACCTCGGCTGGATCAAAGAGCTCGGCCATCGGTTCAACAATTACTATCCGAAAGAATGGAGGATCCGTATGAAGTGAACGGTAAGCGGGGAGCAGTGAACCGATCGGTTCACTGCTCCCCGCTTACTGTCACTTTTTTATCGTTTTTTTTTCATTAAGTAAAAGAAAGGTAATACCTTAACGGGCTGTAAAAAAATATTGAAAATCCAATAAATTATAAAATGAAGAGGAAACTGTTTCTACTGTTGACGACAATTGTATTGCCGACGCTTCTAATTGCACAAGAAGAACCTCAAGGACTAGATGCCAAAATTAATGACTTTTTCCAACCCATAACCAATGTGGTAAGCGGAATAATTTTCTATTCCATTCCCATCACTGAAGGTGTATCCATTCCACTAGTAGTAATCTACTTGATTGCTGCAGCCACTTACTTTACCTTTTATTTTAAATTCATCAACATCAGAGGATTTAAGTTTGCCATAAATACGGTGCGGGGAAAGTACGACAATATTGACCACCACGATTTGGAGAAAACTATACAACCCAACATCGTAGAAGGCGATAACCCAGATACCATAAAAATAGAAGGCAAAGAGGGAGAAGTTTCCCACTTTCAAGCGTTGACAGCAGCTCTTTCAGGAACTGTAGGTTTAGGTAATATTGCAGGAGTGGCGATTGCCATAACAGTAGGTGGCCCCGGAGCTACTTTCTGGATGATCCTGGCAGGGCTTATCGGTATGTCTTCCAAATTCGTTGAATGTACGCTTGGTGTAAAATACCGGGATGTAGGCCCTGACGGTACGGTATATGGCGGACCAATGTATTATTTGACAAAGGGACTGAAAGAGAGAGGATATGCTAGCCTGGGTAAAGTCTTTGCCGTATTTTTTGCGATCATGTGTATTGGCGGCTCTTTTGGAGGAGGAAATATGTTTCAGGCCAATCAGGCTGCCGTCCAATTTAATGATATGATCGGTGCTACCTCTGGTTATTCCGGGGCATTGTTCGGAATTGTACTCGCCATAATGGTAGCTATTGTAATTATTGGAGGGATCAAGCGGATCGGTAGTGTAACGGAGAAAGTTGTTCCTTTTATGGTAGGTATTTATGTACTTGCTGCTTTGGTTATCTTATTTGCAAACCTAACGGCAATTCCAAGTGCTTTCGGACTAATTTTTGAAGGCGCTTTTTCTCCTGAAGGTGTTGCAGGTGGATTCATCGGCGTACTGGTCACCGGTTTCAGGCGTGCAGCCTTTTCAAACGAAGCTGGCGTGGGTTCTGCTGCAATTGCCCACTCGGCAGTAAAGACCAATTATCCTGCCAGTGAAGGTATTGTAGCCCTTTTAGAGCCCTTTATCGATACGGTAGTAGTTTGTACGATGACCGCTTTGGTTATTATTATTACTGGTAATTATTCAACCGTTGGTGGCATGAACGGCGTTGACTTGACTTCTAAAGCGTTCGGCGAAGTTATCCCCTGGTTTCCCTATGTATTGACCATAGCAGTGGTATTATTTGCTTTCTCTACTATGCTTTCGTGGTCTTATTACGGACTTCAATCCTGGTTATTTTTATTCGGTAGAAATAAAATTGCAGACTATACTTACAAGGTTCTATTCTGCATTTTTGTCGTCATTGGCGCCGCTTCCAGCCTTAAAGCGGTTATCGACTTTTCCGATGCGATGATCTTTGCGATGTCTATTCCGAATATCGTTGGTTTGATTATTTTACTACCAGTCGTTAAAGAGGAATTAAAGAAATATGTAGATAAAATTAAGGCGGCGAGTAATTAAGATCAACTATCATCTCACAACTGTAACGTCTCCAGATTCCTCTACCTTTCTGGGGAAACCATTTTCGATTACCTGGTACGTCATTTGCCAGATGTAAACGCCTTGGGGTACACTGCGGCTATTGATAGTACCATCCCAGGCATCGGAAGGGTTGTTGCTTTCAAATACCCGGTTGCCCCAGCGGTCGAAAATTTGCAATTGATAGTTAATTAAGTTACAAGGAGTAGAAGGTTGAAAAATATCGTTTATGCCATCAAAATTGGGTGAAAAGATATTCGGCATATACACTTCACAACGCTCGCAAGGGAATAATTCAATGGTATCATATACTTGTTCGCAAACATCAACGATTAATACTTCGTAAACATCCGGCTTACTGACCCAAATGACAGAATCTCTTTGCTGAGTAGACCACCAGTAAAAAGCATCCGGATGGGCAGTTGCATCCAGGCGTATAGAATCCTGACAAAGGTACCGGTCTTCTCCTAAATCAATAGTAATTTCGGGAATCAATTTCACCTCAACCGTATCGGAAAATATTCCGCATAAAGATTGCACATCAACCCTATAACTTCCACCTTCTTCAATCAAAAGCGTAGCATTTGTACTACTATCTTGCCATAGGTAGGTGCCTCCAGGAAAGGTTGCATCAAGCATCAATTGCGTCCCTTCGCATAAAAACGTATCATTCCCTAAATCCAACAATTCTGGATAAATAAAGCTTACCGCTGTGGTATCAGAGCGCTCTTCGCAGACATTACTTACCGTGACGCTGTAAGTTCCGGCCAGATCGACACCCAGGACAGCATCCGTTGATCCGGTATTCCATAAATAATCAGCATCTGGATTCACTGCTTCTAACATAATGGTATCCCCAAGACAAGCTGTTGTATCGATCGGCAAGTTTAAGATTAAGGAGGGGATGTCTTCGATGTTAATGGAATCATTTGCAACTCCACAAGGAGTAGTGACCTCCACCCAGTACGATCCGCCCTGCGTAAGAAATAAGGTACTATCCGTACTGCCATCCTGCCATTGATAAATAGCAGCTTCATTAGTAGCTTCCAGGACCAAAAACTGGTTAGGACAAAGAATAGTATCCTGACCCAGTTCGACCTCCGGCCCCCCTTCTAACTCGAAGACGACAATAGAATCTGTATCAGTGCCACAGCCATTAGTAGCTGTTACGGCATAAATGCCTCCTCCCAAAACGGTAAAAACAGAATCTGCTGAACCATCCTGCCACGAATAAGTACCAAGGTCTGCTGTAGCATTCAGCAAAACAAAGGGCTGCGTACCACAAAAAGCGGTATCCGGCCCTAAGTCAATATCGGGAGGAGGAGCATATGTCAGATCATATTCAAAGGTAGCCGCCTGGGCGGGATTATCGCATAGATCTAAAAAATCGCTCATCCCATCAGCATTGAACTGTAGCGTATAAACGCCAATCTCGGTCAGCGGCGGATCAATCAACAAACTGAATTTCTTATCAAAATTTCCCCCATTATCACACCCTGTTGAAGAAAGGGTCAAATCGTACGGGCCTCCCGGGCCTTGAAGCTGAAAGGTAGTCACATCTACAGAATTACATTGGATGAACTCATTGAAGAGTAACTCAATGGCCGTACCATCACAACCCTCAGGAAACATTATAGAAACGGCCTCAGGCGGTTCTTCATCGAATACGCTTACCTCTGCTAAATCAAAGTCGATTTCATAACCAAAAACAGATCCAGACCAATTAGAGACCATGAGTACGTAGGTCTTATTAGCTTCGACTTCTACAAAGTCGTTAAAAGGTGTATTTCCAAAAAAAAGATCTGGTGGAGAGAAAAAACAACCTGCCCCCTGTAAGTCGTAAATCGATCCTCCATTTGCTCCGGTAGGCCCCTGACAGTTGCCACCTCCTGCCGCATTGCAACTTACCAAAAGTGAATCAACTAACGCAATATCTTCACAAGCAGCATTGGTAATATCAAACAAGGCCCAATCATAATCGTCATCCGGATTGTTGGGCGTAATCAAAAAACCAAAATCTCCTGTCTGGTCGGTGGTAAAGGTATACCATATGGAGTTTTTCTCCGCATCTGTACAGCTAATAGTAGTATTCACCTCATCCGGATAATTGCCATCTCCCACCGGAGACTGATCTTCCGAGTAAGTGGCATCGCAGACCGAAATCGCTCCCAAACAATCCTGAATCGTAGGCGTCTGAGCAAAGGCCAACATTGGAAAGCTTAATAATAACAGGCAGTAGAACGGCTTCAAATGCATAGAATGAGTCTTGGGTCTTGGGTCTTGGGTCTTGAGTCTTGAGTCTTGGGTCTTGAGTCTTGGGTCTTGGGTCTTGAGTCTTGGGTCT
>CAZHOV010000198.1:0-9859 GCA_964534315.1 uncultured Saprospiraceae bacterium
GTTTTAGTAGTCATTATAATAATAAAATTTCAATTGATTTAAATGTATTTCTATAAAAGCCCCGTAGCGTTTTCTTTCAAATTATTTTTTGCGGCCATGTAGATTGACATTTATGCTATTTAGCCTTATTCTCTTAATCGAGTACTTTATTTATTATTTAATCCTAAAAAAGAGGAGATAATTATGGGAAGATGGTTTTTTGTTTTTGAGAGAGTTTCTTTTTTGCCAACGCCACATATAGAGGAGGAGAAAATATCTTTATCTGGACCCTTTCTACCGATATCTGTCCTGCTTATGATCAAGATACGGTGATCATTACCCTTGAGGTAGCTCCTTCCACGTCAAACGACGCCCTGGAAGTTCCTTTTGGACCAAGAGCTCACCAACTGGATGTTACGCTTAATGACAATGTTGAAGAACTTACAGACTGGACGCTTTCCATACTTCCTGACAATAATCAGCTAGGTAGTCTGGAAGCGATAGGAGGAGGATTGGTAGAGTTTAATACTCCCGACAATTTCTCCGGAGAGATCCTTTATCAATACGCTATTTGTAACGACTTTTGCCCGGAGTTATGCGACACTTCCCAGATTTTATTCATCGTTGAAGAACGGCCGCTAGTAGATGTCGATAGCATTGAAAACCTGGTTAATGCGATCACTCCCAATGGAGACGGTATCAATGATGTCTTGGTTTTCGACTTCCTCGAAACGAACCCCGACCAGTTTCCTAATGTGGAGTTGGTCATCTTTAATCGCTGGGGAGATATTCTCTTTGAAAAACAACCCTACCAAAATGACTGGGGCGGAACCAATAAGAACGGAAAAGAATTGCCGCAGGGCACTTATTATTATATTCTCCGGTTAAATGTTCCTGGCGGAGATATCTTTAGGGGAGATATAACGATTTTGAAGTAGGGGGTTGGGTAATTAGTAATTAGTAATTAGTAATTAGTAATTAGTAATTAGTAATTAGTAATTAGTGGTTAGTAGTTAGTACTTTGTCAACTAAGTTGATTAAGTAAATTAAGTTGATTAGTTATAAAATAAATTGCTGTTTTACAGCAATTTATTCCTTCACTTAATTAACTATTAAACTCAATTAACTTTCTTTACTAAGTATTAGTGGTTAGTGGTTAGTGGTTGGTGGTTTAGGGGATTTAGTATTATTTAAGGAAGGTGCCTTTCCCCAGCTCTATTATGAGGCGAGAGTAATAGTGAAATCCTCGTCTCCATCATAACCCGATTCGCAATAATTTAACGAAGCTTTTTGGATGCCAGAGGCACCCCGAAGATGGCTTTGGACGAAGACGTCCAAAGCAGCAGATAAGGTGTTGTTGTTTTCAAGTAAGCGCGTAGCGATTAAAAGCTATGTAGCCCAATTTACAGGACCCATTGACCAGGCGCATAGCGACTGGCACCTTCAAAAGTAGATTGATCCATTTCTATTGATCATATCCATATATTTATGGGGTATTATCCTTCCGTTTGGTGTCAGTCCCTACGGGCCTGAACTATTTCGGTAAATCTTTTTCTACAGGGGTTAAAATCGCTACGCGCTTTGGGTTTTAAGGACAAAAATTATTATAAAGAATTGCGATTAAATCGACCAAAAAAGTCGACACTACTTGAGAATAGTAATATCCCCCCGGTAAATTTTTCCGCCAGGAACATTTAAGCGAAGGATATAATAATAAGTTGCCTGAGGTAAAGATTTGCCGGATTTTTGGTACTCGCCGCCCCAATCATTATTGTACGATTGCGTTTCGAAAACGATGTCGCCCCAGCGATTGAATATCACAACTTCATTATCGGGGTATTTATCCAGGCCGTCTATGACCCACGTATCATTAACGCCGTCATCATTGGGCGTAAACGCATTGGGGATGATAACGGTATCCAGAGGCTCCGGACCGGCTTCCATAAGGATACGCACCAGGGCAGTGTCGCAAAGATCCGGGCAGAGGTCGTTGCAGAGTTCATAAGTGAAAGAAAGGTCTTCTTCAAAAGCAGTTTCGACTTCAAAATTGAAGGTGCCATCTTGCTGATTCTCAAGTATGCCCAGTGAGGGTTGATTCATTTCTTCTACAAACCAACCAGAAACAAATGCCAGTTCATCATTTTCCAAAACGTCAATGGTCACTAATTTAGAATCGAAGGGCATTAAAACGAAATCTTCATTTGCCAGAGGCCTATTTTCTCTGAATATTAGAATAGAGTCTTGATCATAATCTTCACAAAAACTGGTCGATAAAGACCAAATCATCCAATTGGGGCCAGGTTGTAAATTAGTGACAGTAGATGTGGGCGAATTCCATCCTTCTACCACCAGCACATCTGAAAAGAGCCATTTTCCAAAAGTACTATCTGGTAAATTTGCCTGTAGTTGCTCGGTGTCGGTGCAAGAGGTGAAGTCATCTCCTGCTTCCGCTGCTCCAAAGGTAGCCACATCTGCTACAGTAAGGTTAAGCAGAACAATACTGTCACAACCTGAAATGCTGCCGCCTGTAATTACCTCTTCGTATTGACCGGTTTGATCAAATGATTTGCCATTTACGAGAATACTTTCCCCTTTACAAATAAACTCATTTAGCGTAGTCATCGGAATTTCATTGACTTCTAACTGAAGGGAAAAGATACTATCACAGCCGTTCTGCGATACAAGTGTATCTAGATAGGTACCCTCTTCTGAAAGCGTTTGACCATTAAAGTTGTAAAAATCCCCCTCGCATATACTTGCATTCAGGAAGGTGTGAAAAGTATCTAATACAATGAGGGTCAGATGAACAAAACTATCACACCCATTACTGGCCTCAAGGGTATCCAGGTAAATACTAGAATCCGTCAAGCTGGAGCCGTTGAAGGTTAATGAATTTCCTGCACATATTTCTTCGGATAAAAAGGTATGGAAGGTATCCAGCACGGTCAGATGGAGAACAACGAAACTATCGCAACCATTCACAGCACCTAAGGTATCCCGGTAAGTGCCTGACTGGTTTAGTGCCTCGTTATTAAAAGGATAGAATCCATTGGCGCAAATCGTATCATTAATAATGGTCTGTGCGGTATCTAGTAGGACAAGCTCCAGAAAGTAAATACTATCACATCCTTCTGCCGTTAAATAAGATTGTTCGTAATTGCCGCTATTGGATAGTTCCTGACCAAAAAAGGAATAAGTCTCTCCCTGGCAGATCGTGGCAGATTCATAAAAGTTGAAGGTGTCATTAACCGTCAAATATAAAACATAGGTACTGTCGCAGCCTGCAAGATCAGTAGCAAAACTTTCCATGTAGGTGCCCGTATTCGTCAGCGAAAGATCAAAAAACTGGAAGGTCTCTCCCTCACATATCGTATCATATTGCACAAACTGAAACGTATCATTAACGGTAAGCTGAAGAATGATCGTGCTGTCACAACCGTTTTGCGTAGAGAGTATTTCGGTGTAAGTTCCCTCTTCAAAAAGGGTATTGTTAAAAAATTGAACAGTCTCACCGGCGCAAATAGCGGTATCGATGGTCACCTCAAAGGTGTCAAAAACAAGGAGATTCAAATTGAAGGTGCTGTCGCAGCCGTCTTGGGTTATCAAGGTGGTTTGGTAATCCCCTCCATTGGTCAGTTGCTGCCCTAAAAAGTCATAGGTTTCTCCCTGGCAGATGGCCGCAGACTGATTGATGATGAAGGTATCATTAACCGTTAGATTTAGGGTGATGATACTATCACAACCATTGGAAGAAGGAATGATCTCCTCATATTGATTGGATAGGGTCAATGGCTGGTTAAAAAAGAAAAAGGTATCACCTTCGCAAATGGTCTCATTCATGGTGGTTTGGAAGGTGTCGGAGACAGAGAGGTTCAGAATAAAGGTACTGTCGCAGCCAAACTGAGTGACCAGCACTTCCTCGTAAGTATCCGCCTGGGTTAACTCCTGTCCAAAAAAGTTGTAGGTATTTCCCTGGCAAATAGAGGCGTTTATTACCGTTTCGTAAGTATCTCTGACCATCAATTCTAAAATGATCGAGCTATCGCAGCCCTCCTGCGTGGTCAATACTTCTTCATAGGTTCCGCTTTGGGAAAGGCTCTGATTGAAAAAATCAAAGATTTCACCGGCGCAGATTTCCTCCTGTATAACCGTCTGAAAGGTATCATAGACAATCAGCTCAACAGAAACAATACTATCGCATCCATTTTGAGCCGGCATGGTGTCTACATAAATATCGGGTTGGGAAAGGGTGTCTGTATTAAAAATATAGGTTTCTCCCTGACAGATCTCGACCGTCAAAAAACTGGGAATAGGATCTAGCAACGTGATGTCAAAAACGATCAGGCTGTCGCATCCATTTTGAGTGCTAAGCGTATCGAAATAAGTACCCGAAGCAAAGATGGTGTCTCCGTTAAACATCACCAACTCACTGGCGCAAACGGTATCTACGATGTTCGTAAGAAAGGTGTCATTGACAATTAGATTTAGGGTTACAATGCTATCACATCCCGAATCGGAAAGAAGAGTATCTTTATAAGTATCGGTAGCCGTCAGGTTTGTATTATCAAAAAAGAAGCTTTCGCCTTGACAGATAGCTTCATTGAGTGTATCTCTGATCTCTTCGGCAAAGGAGAGGTTTATTAAAATTACCGAATCACATCCTGCCTCATTCGTCATAATCTCGGTACCGGAGGGCATGGCTTCGTTGTAGGTCTGGTTATTGACAGAAACAGAGCTGCCTGGGCAGAGCAATGGATCGATGACGGTCGTATCAGTTTCCAGAAAAGCCAGATCAATCGTTACGGTGCTGTCGCAGCCGTTTGGAGTACTATTTTGGATAACTTCTTCCCCAGCAGGATTATTCACATCATAAACTACCCCATTGACCGTGATGGATTCATCGTTGCAAAGTGTCAATTGAATAGTACTATCCGCTTCAGCAAAGAAGGAAAGATTGATGATGACGGTAGAGTCGGCCCCGCAGGAGGTTGATCCGTTGAATTCTTCAATTCCAAAGCTGGGTAAGGGTGGTTGACCGTACGTCACGCCATTGACCACCAAGGTTTCACCCGGACATAAAGTACTGTCAATTAGATTTTCTACATTACAGCACTCTACCTGAACGAAAATGGGCATAGTAAATAACGTCAATTCCGGAGCATTCGGGTTAGTGACCCTGCAGCGGAATATACCCCCGTCGCCCGGCATAACATTGTCCAACGTGAGTTGGTTAGTGCCTATAACGGTTTGGAATCCGCCATAAGGGCCTCCATTATAGGACCATTCATAGACATTAGACGAAACTCCGGCATCAAAGCCCAGGTCAATAGTAAAGGACTGGCCTTCGCAGGCAGTAAGGAATTGAATCGTACCAGCTGAATCTTGAGGCTCATAGAAGCCACCATGTATATTTAAGGGAGTAATATTGGGGAGAATATCATCGAAGGTAAGTTTGTTTGCCTGGAGCTGAAGATCCGTTCCAAAAGGAAGGGAGGATAAGTCAGGAAAAGAGTCAAAATAATTATTTTCTATCCGTAGATCATTTAGGTTTATAAAATTGATAAAGGAATCAAGGATGGGACCGGTTAAATTATTGTTATCCAGCCACAAGACCTGAAGACCTGTTAAGTTACCAATCTCTTCCGGAAGGTTGCCGCTAAGGTTATTATTATCCAGCCAAAGTCTGGCTAGGTTAGTGAGATTTCCAATTTCAGGAGGTATATTTCCGCTGATGTTATTAATATGAAGGTATAAAAAGAAAATTCCTGAAAAATCACCAATTTCAGGTGGTATCACTCCTGACAGATTATTACTTCCAAGATTTAATTCGGTGACACAACCGTTAGGGCCGGTGGTCACTCCAAACCAATTTCCAATATCCGTACCGGGTACCAACCAATTTTCAGAATTGGTCCAGTTGGGGCCGTTTAAAGCATTATAGAGCGCCACCAAAACCAGGGAATCATTCGGACAAGACATCGTCTGGGAGGCAGAGGGCAGGGTAGCAGTAGTTGAAGCTTTCTGAATAGAAAAGGAAGAAAAAATAGTAGCGGGAAGCCATAGCGACAACAGCCCTAACGTAAGGAATATTCCGAATAAATGATGTACTACCGGTTGCTTCATGGGATCCAGGACAGTGTGTTGATTCAGTTTTCTAAAACTGGCACAATATCGAAATTTTTATATACAAATTAGAATTTATTTTAATCTTAACTTTTGGATCGAGTTTTTTTGGAATATTAATAAACAACATGTTACATATTTATACAAATTGCAATTCAATGTTTTCAAAACATTGAATTGCAATTTGGTTAGCTCCTATTCTCTACGAAAAAATTTACCCTTTGTTTTGGATAGTCAATTTGGAAACGATGTATTTCCCGAGTTTTTCTCCTTGTTCGACCCCGTTATCGCATGCCGGGCGATAGTGGATACCGCCATATAGGCGGCTGACGGCGGCTTCATCGGAGGCATGGTAAAAGGATTTAAAAGAACGGACAGGAAGGCCGTACTCTACTTCTACGGTATCCTCAAAAGCGAAATTGTCACCGTATACATGGGTCAGGGCTGTTGCGGCAGCTCTGGAAATCACGCTGTGACCGCTGGTATATTCAGGGAATGGTGGCGTTTGTAACAGCGGGCGCCAATCCGTATCAATATAACTGTTGATCACTGTCTCAGGGCGGATCAGATTGCTTCGGTATTTTTCATCCCAACAGCTGATAAACGCATCCATGAGGGCTATAGAAGTCAGGGCATAACCAGATGCCGCTTTCATCATATCGGCTTTAGCCGTTTTGGCAGCAATTTCGGCAATACCCATCCAGTGGCCGCCAGGCGTGATCTTTTTGGTAGCATACATGGCATGCCCGGCATGATGTGAAACATAGGGATTACAGTCCCAGAACTGAGCGATCTCTTTTTGCTCTTTGTTCAGGTTTTTTCCAACCTCATATACTTCCATAGTTTCCGCATAAAAAGTGCTGTTTTTGTCCAGACTGAATTCAGTGGGTAGAGGAGGCGTAAATTGCTGGGGAGAGTCAAGTACCATCGTACGAATTTCCCGCCAGTTGGGCTCTATCCCATCCATATAATCAGGTGGCGTAGGCTTCCACATATGCGGCTCGCTGGTGGTTACGTCATACTTGGGCATTGTTCGGGTTTCGTTGTATTGATCTTTACCGGCCCAGGCCAAAATATGCTCACTCACCTGCTTTCCGTACTCCATTGACCGGGTATATACCGCTTTGGGGATACCGATCTTTTCGAACTCTTCGTACTGTTTTTCCATAAAAGCCTCCATATCGGGCTCTGAAAAGATCAAGGCTTTTCCGGTCAGATTGAACGCATGGATGGCAGCTACAGATAAGCAATATGCTGCACCCTCCTCTGGTTGAGGAATGGAATTCAGACCATTTAGCTGCCCGACCAATGAATGATAGGAATCTTTATGATCAAGCCGGAGTACTTCATAGGCTGCAATCGAAGGATAAACGTAGATGCGCGCAGCTACAGGAGGCGAAAAGATATCATGGACAATGATGTCTGTTAGATTTTTCAGCGACTGGTGCAGATATTCCGGATCAGCGCTATCTTCCTGGTAATTCATATTTACCGTTTCACAAGCGTACAATAATGTACAAATCATCAACAAGCTGAGCAATCGTGTCATAATGGGTTTAATTATTTTTCTAAAATTTAAGCAAATTTAGTTAATTTGACCAGTACAATAAAACTTATACGAAATGAAAAATCAATGGTGGAAAGAAGGGGTCTATTACCAAATATATCCAAAAAGTTTCAATGATGCCAACGGAGACGGGATCGGTGACCTGAATGGTATACGCGAAAAATCAGATTACCTTAAAGAACTAGGCGTAAATATCCTCTGGTTGTCTCCCATTTTTGACTCTCCTCATGCCGATAACGGATACGATATTAGTGATTTCTATAACATATGGCCTTCCTTTGGGAGTATGGACGACTTTGATGAATTGCTGGAAGCCACGCACAAAAAGGGCATGAAACTCATCCTTGATATTGTCCTTAATCATACTTCCGAGGAGCATCCTTGGTTTTTGGAATCTGTCGCTTCCAAGGATAACCCTTACCGCGATTTTTACCACTGGCAGGAAGGCAATGGCGATCACCCCCCCAATAACTGGGAATCCTTTTTTAGCGAAGATGCCTGGACCAAGTATCCAGCCACTGATGAGTACTATCTCCACCTATTTACCAAAAACCAACCCGACCTCAACTGGGAAAACCCGGAAATGCGGAAGAAACTCTATGACATCCTTCATTTCTGGCTGAAGAAAGGAGTCGATGGATTCCGACTCGATGTCATTCCGCTAATCTCTAAAATTCCGGGCTATCCCGACAATACCTTCACTGATTTCAATGAAACCATTGAGCGGGTATATGCCAACGGTCCCAGGCTGCATGAGCATTTGAATGAAATGTACAACGAAGTATTCGCTCACTATGATGCGGTTACGCTGGGCGAAGGTATTGGGGTTAGCCCTGACCTGGCCCCCTTATATGTATCGGATAAGCGGGACGAACTCAACATGGTCTATCATTTTGATCACATGAACCTGGATTGCGGACCCGGAGGGCGCTATGATAACAAACCCTGGTCGCTGAAGGAGTTGAAAGCAGTTATTAGCGATTGGGATGAGTCAATGGCTGGTGATGGTTGGTATGCCTGGTACCTGGGAAATCACGATTTCGGAAGAAAAGTGACCCGGTTCGGAAGCCAGAAGTATTGGGAAAAATCAGCAAAACTATTAGCCGTACTATTGCTGAGCCAACGCGCGGCTTCCATCATCTATCAGGGAGATGAAATTGGCATGACCAATATTCGCTTTGAAAGCATTGAAGAACATGACGATATCGCGACCCATAACGCCTACCGGAAGATCGTCAAAGAAGGCGGCGATCTGAATCACTTTTGGGAGAGTATCTACATGAATGGCAGAGATAATGCCCGGACACCTGTCCAATGGGATGATTCGGACTATGCAGGATTTTCTACTCACGAACCCTGGCTAAAGGTCAATCCCAATTATACCTCCATTAATGTGAAACACCAATCGGCAGATAATCAGTCTATCCTGCATTTTTATAAAAAACTGGTTGAGATTAGACGACAATATCCTACCTTGGTTTATGGGCAATGGAAAGATCATTTTCCGGATCATGAGCAACTGTTTGTCTATTCTCGCATTTCGGAAGATCAACAGGTGCTAATTGCCTTGAATTTATCTGATGAAACCCAGGAATTGCAATTGGTTCCCAATCTTGGTCAAATGGATAAAAAGTTGCTGCTTTCCAATTATGAGAAAGGCTCTGAGACGACGCTGAGGCCCTGGGAAGCGGTTATGTATGAAATTTTATAATTAAAAAATAATAAATATGACGCTTTGGGGCATTGACCTGGGCGGTACAAAAATCGAGGGTGTAGCAATGGAGGAGCGTCCGGAAGTAGACGTTCTTGCTCGCCTCCGTGTTCCAACCGAACAAGAGCACGGCTATCAGCATATCATTGACCAGATCAAAAAACTGATCGATCTTATTGCCGGCGAGGTTGGACACCATCCAGACAAGATCGGTATCGGTACACCGGGCGCTATAGATCCCCATACCCGGTTGCTAAAGAATAGCAATACCGTTGTACTAAACAACAAACCCTTTCATCGAGACCTGCAAGTTCAATTAGGTATTCCGGTCATTATGGCCAATGATGCCAATTGTATGGCATTGGCGGAAACTCAGCTTGGAGCCGTTCAGGAAGTAAATCCGGATGCAGAAGTAGTTTTTGGCGTGATCATGGGCTCTGGAGTGGGCGGCGGAATTGTTGTACGCAACCAGATTATCG
>CAZHOV010000199.1:0-9766 GCA_964534315.1 uncultured Saprospiraceae bacterium
TATGTTTTATTTCACTTTTTAAAAAAAACTACGTTTTCCGTAGTTTTCAATATACAAGCAATTTTGATTTGCTGCTTATCAATAAATAACATGGAAATGAATAACCCTTTTAACATGATAAAACCTCTTCTCTCCTTGCTTTTATTTAGTGCCCTCTCCTGGAGCTGTCAAAACAATGGAAGCCAGCAGTCCTTTTCTACGAGCCAAAAATATTCGTCGGACTCGATTACTCAGCCGCTCCAAATTGCAGTGGCTGCTTATGACCTTAATAATCCCGAAAAGTGTGCCCTACCCTATTCCCTAATCGAAATCTCGGGACTAACGCTCCATGAAGATGATTCTACCTTCTATGCGGTCAATGATGAGAAAGGATTGATCTACCAATTAGAGGCTTGTGAAATAGCCAACCGGTATGATTTTGGTAATGATGGCGATTACGAAGGAATAGAGTTGGTCAACAATACAATGTACATTGTAAAATCCAACGGGAAGATCTCTGTCTACGATATGAATAACCAGTCCGAAGAAACCATCTACGGTAATAAACTCACAGGAGATAATGACGTGGAAGGACTGGGCTATGACCCCGAATTAAACCTGCTTCTACTAGCATGCAAGGCAGATGCTCATCTTAAAAAAGAGAAAAAGCTAAAAAATACCAGAGCAGTTTATGCCTTTGACCTCGAATCGGAAGCATTAATTGAACAACCGTTCTTGCTCATTACTGAAAAAGCCATTGAAGGTTTTCTAATGAGTAAATCGAACGAAGATTTCCCAAAGCGCCTCTTGAACAGAGCGCTCCGTTTTTCTCCCTCCGCCATCGCAAAACATCCCGTCAACGGATACTACTACCTGCTTTCCTCTGTTGGAAAAACGATGTTAGTCATCGACCGCGAAAATGAAATTATCGATATTCAATTCCTGGACCCAAGCAGTTTTACCCAGCCGGAAGGCATCTGTTTTGACCGTAGGGGAACGATGTATATTAGCAATGAGGGAATGTATTTTGGGGGTAATGTTTTGAGGTTCAATTTCAATCAATAAAAACAGATTATTAGCAAGAAATAGAATACATGGAAAAAACAAATCGACAAAAAGCATTAGGGGCAACTCGCTTCAGTTTGATAGCCAATCTGTTTTTAGCTTTAATAAAAGGGTTAGTAGGGTTTTTTGGAAATTCTTTTGCGCTTATTGCCGATGCGATCGAATCCACCACAGATGTATTTGCTTCTATTTTGGTGCTGTTTGGATTGCGGTATGCGACCAAACCAGCGGATGAAAACCATCCTTACGGACATGGTAAAATAGAACCTTTGGTCACTTTTATGGTGGTGGGGTTCTTATTAATTTCAGCCACGATCATTGTTGTACAAAGTATCCATAATATAAGAACACCTCACCAGACTCCGGAAAATTATACCCTGATCGTTCTTGGTGTGATCATCCTCCTTAAGGAATTATTCTATCGGTTGATAAACAGAATTGGAAAAGATACGAAAAGCACCGCTCTTCAGGCGGATGCCTGGCACCATCGGAGTGACGCCATCACCTCCCTGGCTGCCTTTGTGGGAATTGGCCTGGCATTGATCCTCGGCGAGGGATATGAGTCGGCCGACGACTGGGCAGCGTTGTTTGCAGCCGGATTTATTGCCCACAATGCTTATCTCATTTTCAGACCTGCATTGGGAGAGATCATGGAAGAACACTTATACGATGACTTAATCGAAGAGATCCGAAAGGTTGCAGCACAAACGCCAGGCATTAAGGATACTGAAAAATGCTTTGTCAGAAAATCGGGGATGTTTTTTCATGTCGATCTGCATATTATCGTTGACGGCGATCTTTCGGTCAGGGACGGTCATGCGCTGGCCCATCGATTAAAGGATAACATTCAGCAAGAAATTCCTGAAATAGCTAATGTACTGGTACATGTAGAACCAGATCATTGAATACTAAAAAAAGAGAAAGGGAACAACAGAAAGGCACTTATTTTTAAAACCACCCTCGAAGAAATTACTTACTATGATGCTTTTTTTTAAAAGCTTAAGACAGAACTTAATAAAGGAAGGAAGTTTGAAAAAATACGTTCTCTATGCAATAGGTGAAACCCTGCTCATCGTAATCGGGATATTAATCGCCCTCCAGGTCAATAATGCCAATCAAAACATTATAAAAAGAGATACGGAATTATCAATTTATCAGGCCACACACGATCAATTATTAAATTATAAAACCATTATTGACGACGATCGTAACTTTAATAAGCGCTTTATGGCACAATTCGAATATGCCGTCCAAATTATTGAAGATGGTGATCAAACAAAAGTGGACACCCTTGGGAAGATAGCTAGCATGCTAATCAATTATTCTGATTTTGACGGACAGGGTAATATCTACGAAAACCTCGTAAATAGCGGAGAAATAAACCTATTGAAAAATGCAGAAATCGTTGGAAGGCTTCGAAGGTTGGAAGAAAAATTGCTGCATGTAAACAGAATAGAAAACATCCATTACGATGCTGTAATGAATTATGTGTTCCCTGGAAAAAAATACTGATAAGTGACCATGCAACTACCCAAAAATACACCCGTCATTTCCCTATTACAAACCATCAGAAACCTCCCCCGATTTGTAAAAAATCCCATAACTGTTTTAGAGGAATACTTTAACACACAAGGCGACACCTTCATCATGCCCTTGGGTATTCGCAAAACAGCTATGCTCACCGCCAATCCACAACTGATCCAATACATCCTTCAAAAGAACCACCGGAATTTCCAAAAATCAGAACTACAAGTGGAACAATTAGCCCACTTCATTGGCAATGGGCTCCTGACCAGCAATGGTGATTATTGGTTGCAGCAAAGACGACTGATCCAACCGGGGTTTCATCGAAAGAAGCTCGCAGGATTAGTGCAGATCATGCTGCTGGAGATTGACAGCTATCTCAACCAACTGGAAAAGCGCCAACAGCAAGAAGCTACCTTCAGGATGCATCAAGAAATGACCGAGCTTACGTTTAGTATTGTAGCAAAGGCTTTATTTAGTACCGATGTCGAAAAAAGTGCCTTGCACCAACTTAGTGACAACTTCAATCGCATCCAGGCCTTCATGTCCAGACAGTATAGACAGCTCTACCTGAAGAGGTGGTTTAAGCTGTCCGGCACATTCAGCAAATACGAACGTATCGCTGAAGATCTACGGCAAATCGTATTAGATATCATAAGGCGCCGAAAGGAAAGCCAGGAACAGCACGAAGA
Source organism: uncultured Saprospiraceae bacterium (assembly GCA_964534315.1). GTDB lineage: Bacteria > Bacteroidota > Bacteroidia > Chitinophagales > Saprospiraceae > CAZHOV01. Next base: position 3,261 of record CAZHOV010000199.1, read on the forward strand.
CCTGCTCGATATGCTTTTACAAACGCGCTATGAAGACTCTGGGGCCGGCATGACCGATCAGCAATTGCTGGACGAATCGCTGATCCTGATCCTGGCAGGACACGAAACGTCGGCTAATGCATTGGCCTGGGGCTGGTACCTGCTTGGGCAGCACCCCGAGATAGTGGAAACGATCAGAAGTGAAATTGAGGTAAATATTGGAAAAGGAGCACCTACTTTCGAGAATCTTCAAAAATTCGAATATCTGGAGCAAGTCGTTCAGGAAATCATGCGCCTCTACCCTCCCGCCTGGATCCTGGAACGCATCCCCATCAAGGATGACGAATTTGAAGGCATACGCCTTCCCAAAAATAGAATAATAGGCATGGATATTTACCGGGTGCACCGCGATCCTCAATATTGGCCGGAACCGGAAAAATTTGATCCGTCCCGTTTCACCAAAGAAGCCATCAAAAAACGTCCTGCCTTTGCTTACCTCCCATTTGGCGGTGGCCCCAGACTATGTATCGGTAGTAATTTTGCGATGATGGAAATGAAACTAACCCTGATTCGGATGCTCCAACGGTTCGACCTCGAACTGGTCAATGATCAAACCGTGGAAGTCATGCCAATGATTACGTTGCGACCTGAGGGAGATATCTTTATTAAATTAACGTGAGGTTCGACTTTAATAAAAATAAAAAGCCTCGCGCGAGCGTTGGCAAGAAGCAATCAATAGACAGCCCAATTTCTTTGACGCCATTTACAGTATCGGGGCCCTCCACTACAATGCGGCTGCCGCCAAAACGCAGGAACTTCTAGCTTTAGAAGATGATTTCTCCGCTGAAGGGCTTCGAAAATATGAGGCTAAAAAGGCGGAAATCTTTGCAGATTTTGATAAAGCACTACCCTACTTCAAAAAAGCAGAGTCCTTAAACTCCAATGATCTCAATACCCTGATCGCTTTGAAGGAAATCTTTGCCAGAAAGGACGACTTTCAACTTTCTAATGAATTTAAACATCGGTTGGACAGGGTTCAAGCAGGAGGAACAAATAACACTTCTTATTTTCGAGAATAAGGGTGGGAGTAAACGAACTTGATTTCTTAATTTGTTCCAGAGGAGCAACATATATTTGTATCTATTTAAAAAAGATCCATTCCACCACCTCCTCTTTTTTACTACGACTAATCGGAATTTTATGTTCACCGACCTCAAGTAAATTACCCTCCAGGCTTTGGACTTTGTTTTTTGCTACGATAAAGGATTTATGGACGCGGACAAAGTTTTCTTCGGGCAAGATTTCTTCCAGGTTTTTAAGGCTCTCTAGTGTTACCAGGCGAGCTTCTTTGCAGACCAATCGAACGTATTCTTTGAGCCCTTCGATATACAAAATATCGTCAAAATTGACCTTTACGATCTTACCATCAACTTTAATGGAAAAATAGCCTTTGGTGGTAGTTGGAAGAATAGGCATCTGATCTTGTACCCGCAAATAGTGCTGTTCCTTTGCTTTATTGACGGCCTGGAGAAAGCGTTCAAAAGAAAAAGGTTTGAGCAAATAATCGACTGCATTTAGTTCGAATGCTTCGAGGGCATATTCACTGTAAGCAGTGGTAAAGATGACCAGCGGCGGGTTTTTCAGTGTTTTCAGCAGATTATTACCCGAGAGCGTGGGCATTTGAATATCCAAAAATAGCAAGTCTATGGGGGTTTTATTCAAAACGTCAAGAGCTTTCATCGGAAATTTGACCTTACCAACGACCTCCAGTTCGGGTACTTTTTTACTGAATTCCTCCAGTAAATTGAGTGCTAAATATTCATCATCTACCAACAATGTTTTAATAGTTGCCATAAGCTAGATGTATTTTGAAGTGAACGAAAAACTGATCCTCCTTATCCTGAATATCGAGTTGATATTGCCCGTTGTATTTCAGCGCCAATCTTTTATTGAAATTATCAAACCACTTATTGAATCTTTTTGTAATCATCCCCATTCTCCCCTTTCTTTGTACCTGTAATCGAGAAATTAAGTTAATAAATAACCTATGAAAGATAACAGCTTTTATTTCTTTTTGACGCTTGCAGTTAACATTTTGAGATATTTTATCTTGGCCGGTGTTCCATTTTTAATTTTCTATATGCTTTTTCCTAAATCCTTTACGAGAAATAAAATCCAGGCGAAACTGGCCAGGCAAAAAGATTTCATTCGGGAAATATTTCATTCTATGCAAACCACGCTCGTATTGGCATGCGTTGCCTTAATCATACTGCACACTCCAATTAACGCATATACGCAGGTTTATACCGACCTTTCAACATACCCACTGTGGTGGATCCCTGTAAGCTTGTTCCTAACAATTGTATTACACGATACTTATTTTTATTGGATGCACCGAGCGGTTCATCACCCGAAAATCTATAAACGGGTGCATTTGGTACACCACAAATCTATCAATCCATCTCCCTGGACATCCTACTCTTTTCACTTTTATGAGAGTATTCTTGAAGCCATGGTCGCACCGATCGTTCTGTTGCTTATTCCCATGCATCCGTTGTCCTTAATTTTGTATGCAACCCTGTCTTTTATGTACAATGTCTATGGGCATTTAGGTTATGAAATTGCACCAAGGTGGTTTAGGTATTCCTTCCTTTTTGAGATCATGAATACCTCTACGCACCACAACATTCATCACGCCAAATTTCATGGAAACTATGGCTTGTATTTCAGAATCTGGGATAGGTTGATGGGCACCGAACATCCGGATTATGTGAAGGAATACGATAAAATTCAGAAAAGGAGATTTGGCCGATCCTTCTTTTACTTTTTCCAAAAATAGACTACAAAAATTTACTATTTTTAGGTTCCAAACCAAATTTTAATAACCACTCCTAAAAAAATAAAACATCCATGAGTTACCATCCAAAAACTGTTCAACTCGGAAAAGTCATTGAAAACCACTCCCAGGATATGACGGGCAAAGTAGTCGCCATCACCGGCACCACTAGCGGAACCGGTTTTGTCTGCGCCAGGGAAGTCGCCAAAAAAGGGGCCACCGTTATCCTGCTCAACCGGGCAAGTGAACGAGCCGATAATTCCCTCCGGCAATTACAAGAAGCCGTCCCGGAAGGTAAATTCGAAGCGGTCGTTTGTGACCTTCAGGATTTCCAAAGCGTCCGCGATGCAGCTGAAGCCATTAAATCAAAATATGACACCATCGACGTATTAGTTAATAATGCCGGAGTGATGGCCCTAAAAGATGAGGCCACCAAAGATGGGTACGACGTACAAATGCAAACCAATTGTATTTCTCATTTCCTGCTTACCAATGCATTATTTTCGCTGTTGAAAAACAGTCAGGAAGGCAGAGTCATCAATCATTCTTCTATGGCCAGACTTGGAGGGCCGTTAGAAGAGAAATATTTTGGAAAGAATGGAGGCAACCTGGGTGGCGATGGTACAGAAGAAGAAAATAACAGCTTTCAAGGCCCTAGATGGGAACGTTACCATCAAACCAAACTGGCCAATTGCGCTTTTACGTATGGACTAAAGCAAAAGTTAGAGGAACACAATATTTCCAATGTCATTCCGCTTTTGGCCCACCCCGGGTTAGCAGCAACTAATTTGCAGGTAACCACAGCCGAAGATGGAGGTATGGATGCCCAGGCAGAATTTATGAATATGGCCCAAACTCCCGAAGATGGTGCAGCAGGTATTATCCGGGCAGCCATGGATCCTGAAGCTAAGCCAGGCGATTTCTTTGGCCCTTCCGGACAAGGGTGGGTAGGTTTTCCGGAATTGCTCACCCCTGAAGATTACCTCTATAGCGACGACAATATCCAGATCTACTGGGAAGGATGCGAGCAGGCGGTTGGGGAGTTTCAGTTTGGATAACTATCTTTGTGAGGTCACAACAATTTTAATTAAAATCCGCCAAATGCCCTGGCGAAACACTTACTTCTTATTCCTACTAATGGCCTGGTTGTGCCCACCTCAGATAGTTTTGGCACAACCCAACATCATTTACGAGCACCTTACACTTGATATTTATTCCAACTTTGGGGAAGCAAGAAGTCTTTACCGGGCAAGCGACGGATTGCTCTGGATAGGGTCTCACCCCGGTGGTATTTCCTATTACGATGGCAAGCAGATCAACCATGTTCCGCTGGAAGGCGAGGTGTATTTCACCAACCAAAACGAGATCTTCACCGCAGGAGATGATGTTTTGTATCTGAATTTAAATAAGGAAGTGGCTGTTTTTGACTGCGCTACCCATTCCATTTCCCAACGCATCATCCTTCCGGAAGGGCTTGGGGAGGATACTAAGATAGCCCATCTTGCCTATAGCAGATATGAAGGCAATAGCTTCCTTTGGGCCATTCTTCATCCATATGCAAATGCTCCCTATCGGGTATTACTTTCCAAAAATCATCAGCCCTTCGAATGGGTAAAGAAAGATAAGATACCAACAGAAGGCCATCTGGCTGTCGCGCCCTATTTTGACCACCTCCTTATAAAAAGAAAAGGAGGATTTGAGGAAATTGATCAACATGGCAACAGCATTCGGGAGATCGCATTTGAACATAGTGCTCTACCCAGCGTTCTGCAGCGAAACCTTTCTTTTGATGGAACAGATGCATTATGGGTAGATGTCTTGGATGGTAACGGTCCCCTAAAGCATCAATGTATAAGAATATACCGTGATTCTGCAAGTTTAGTATTTTCCTCACCGCGCTTTAACGTTGGCAGCCGAGAATGGCACCGCATCCGCGCTGCAAATGGGTATTATTTTTCCCATAATTCTTCCATTACAATTATTGATGGATCCAATTTCAAGACCATTTTTCATAAATCTCCAAGAACAACGAGGGTTCTGTGTAGCCTCTGGGATAATCAAGGCATTTTATGGCTAGGCGACAAGGAGGGTTTGGCGAAGATTCGTTTTACTTCTACTGTTTTTAAAAATTTCCCTTCTAGTCGAAATCGAGGCATGACGGAAGATGAAAAGGGAGTGATCTACATTGGTAATGACGAACGATGGTGTAGCGTAATCGATCCCAGAAAAGACTCCCTTTACAAAATAATGCTGGTGAATTCTTTTAAACATAGAGGCATTTTTTCCCCCATTTATCATCCTGAAAAAGGAATACTGGGTTCGGGTCGAACCACCAAACCCGATAAAAATGGTCAAATAGAAATAATTATTCCCAGAAATTACTCACCTAATATATATGATAAAGAAATCAACTTATTAGACAGAAAGGAACAACTGTGGGGAGTCTTCTGGACGGGCTCTTATATAAATATCGTTGACATAAACGATAAAAGCAGAAAAAAGCGAATAGATATTCCGGCTTTGCAAGGCAAAAAACTACAAATGAACGCCTTGTACCAGCGCCCTTCTGACGGCACCGTCTGGCTGGGAACACAGGGGAATGGAGCCTTTGTCTTTTCAGAAAACGGAGAACTCCTGAACCATTATTACGATTCTCCAGAGAGCCAGATAGAGCTTAATGATAATGTGATCACTTCCTTCCTGGAAGATGACCAACAGCGCCTATGGATTGGACATGGCGCCGGATTAAGTCGCTTAAACACGAGCAGTGATGGCATTGAACATTTTGAAATTATTTCCGAAGAAAAGTATTTTAACCTCGTTTATGGAATCTTGCCAGAGGAAGATCCTAATGGCGTTGTTAACTTCCTATGGCTGAGCACCAATAAAGGCATCTATCGTTTTGATATTCAAAAGGAACAGGCAACCGGTTTTCCAATGGATGAAAAGCTAATGGAAACAGAGTTCAATCGACTATCCTACTACAAAGCCAAGAACGGGCGGTTTTACTTTGGTTCGAACAAAAATGGCATTTATGCCTTTTATCCAGAGCAAGTAATCCGGGAATATCAGCAACTTCAGGAGGCGGGCAAAGAATTTCCTATTATTATCAACAGCTATTCCAAATACGATGGAAAAGCTAAGAAAGTGGTATCTCCCGTTACTCCGGCACAGGCTCTACAAGAGATCAGGCTAGGCCCCAAAGATCTTTTTTTTGATCTCGAGTTTACAGTGGCTGACTTTAGAAAGCCATCTGACAATTGGTATTCTTATATGCTCGAGGGTTATGAGGAAGACTGGAAGCCTCTGGCAAAAGGGAATAACAACGTGCATTACGAAAATCTACGGCCAGGTAACTATACCTTAAAACTAAGAGGCGGTCTTTTTAGATCAGTCCTTCCCTATAATGAACGCATTATAAAAGTTCGCGTCCTCCCCTTTTGGTATGAGACCTGGTGGGCTATTGGGATGTATATACTGCTTTTTCTTACAGGGGTCTATTTTATATACCGCTTCAACCTTAACCGACAACTAGAAAAACGGGAGGCCATACGCATAAAGGAGTTGGACCAGTTTAAATCGAGATTTTATACCAATATCACCCATGAATTCCGAACACCGCTCACCGTTATCTCCGGGGTGAATCAGGAAATGAACTCCCGTAGCGAAAACCTCAAAATACCCGAAAACG
>CAZHOV010000200.1:0-9748 GCA_964534315.1 uncultured Saprospiraceae bacterium
ATGATCCCCGAGCGTAAACGTTCGTCTGGCTATTCGGGTTGGGACGAGGACGTCCGAACCAGCAGGATAAGGGGAGAGGCTGTTGACCCACTGTTAAAACAGTGGGTTGATAAGAGGTTTGACAAGTAAGTAATAAGAAATCATAAAGATTGACTTCCAGAGCTTTACAGAAAAGGTAGATTTTAGAATGAAGGCTATTACCAGCTAGGGCTTGGCCAAAAATGAAAGCTACCTGGCAAGAACACAATGATCAACCCACCATTTTAATGGTGGGGGCAAACCAAATGATCCCCGAGCGTAAACGTTCGTCTGGCTATTCGGGTTGGGACGAGGACGTCCGAACCAGCAGGATAAGGGGAGAGGATGTTGTCCCGTCCCACTGTTAAAACAGTGGGTTGATAAGAGGTTCGACAAGTAAGTAATGAGAAATCATAAAGATTGATTTCCAGAGCTTTACAGAAAAGGTAGATTTTAGAATGAAGGGCCCCACCAGCTAAAGCTTGGCCAAAAATGAAGACTACCTGGCAAGAACACAATGATCAACCCACCATTTCAATGGTGGGGGCAAACCATCTCGTGACTACGTCACTACTGGAATACGCTAAAGCCTCTAATATATATAGCCCCGTATGAAATACGGGGTTAGGGAATGCATTCATTTCTAGCCCCCTAAACCTCTCCCCGCTGTAAAGGCTAGAAAAAAAAGGCCGGGATGCAGAGATCCCGGCCACACAATAGAGCACTAAAATATACCATCCTTGGCGCAGTCGTTTCCCTGGACTGCGCCGTCTCTATTGTTAGTTCTTATTTATTGCTAATTACACATTGCTCATTGCTCATTGTTAAAAAGCCCGGACCGCACGCACACGGTTGCCGCTGTTCTTACCGATGAAGTTCTGGAGACCATTGTTGAAACTCGGGAGCCACGCATTGAAGCTACCGAACTCCGTAGAACTCCAGTATTGAGCCTGTTCAAATCCACCTAAATTATTAGGGTCAGACGGGCCTGCGTTAGAGTCATCACCATCAGAATCTGCCAGGTTTTCCCACATCAAATTCAATTCTCCAGCTGATGGCAAAAACCAGTCGCTATACCCTCCCTGAGGAAGGCTCGCTACAGAAGCCGCATCAGTCGTCGTAATACAGGCAGATATGTCTGTCAAAATAGCGGTAGTATTCGTGGCGCCATCTCCAATTTCTGCTCCAGGCCCAGAAGGAGGACGAGGTAAACCAACATTCGGGACTCCCGTAATATCTGTACTCAAACAGCCCCATGGATGGGTAAAATCACCACTTAAATCAGAATCTGCAGGAGCAGCCACCAAACCAGGGCAACCACTACTATTGTCTACATAAAAGATCAGGCCGCCTTCGTAGGTTAAACCATAGATATCTTCTATGAGCACCCCGTCATTCAGCAGATCACAGGGGGTTTCTCCGCCATCCAGGCGTTGCTGGGGCGTCAAGGGCGCTGCACCGGTGCTGCTTCCATCCCAGGGGAAATCCCCACAATCTACCTTCCGGATGGTTACCACTATCGGAGCTGTTACCGGACCGCACTCGCCTGTCGCATTACTCATCAGGGTTAGGGTGACGGTGCCGGCATTTCTGTCTTCATCGCTTGGCACATAGCGTACCGCTGGATTGGATCCGTCAAAGGCATTGGAAGGATCACCGTTGCTGTCAAAGAAAGTACCCGTTCCGCTACTTCCCCACATGCCGCCTACGGAAGGAGTGATCTGTCCGTTAAGATCATCAAGTAACACTTCTTCTTGTCCTCGGCAAATCGTAATTTCATCAATCGCGGTGACCGTTATGATACAGACGACGCCCATATCCAAACTTACATCGCTTGCTCCTGAAGTTAAGAAGGGCGTAGCGGCAGTTTGGCCGGTAGTCGGATTAGCATCTGAATCTAAATCATCGCTGACATTTCCATCAACATCTTGGGTGGTTACCCCATAGATATTTGGTATATCAGCTAAATCAAAAATTACATAGTAGCTACCCGGCGGCAGATCATCAAATTGATACAATCCTCCGCCTGAGGTGGTCTGTGTACTGGTATAGGCATTACCGATAGCATCCTGAGCAACCGGCATATCGGTAGCCGCATCGTAAATGGTGACATCGATTCCGTCCAGTCCTGTTTCTCCGCCATCAAATAATCCATTTCCATTAGCGTCAATCCATACCAGATCACCCAGACTTACCGATGAGAAGAACCCAAAATCTACCGTCAGGTTATCGTTGGCATCATCTACCATAGTGGAATTATCAGGGTCCTCTCCCGTGGGTTCGTTATTGGCTTCCAGCGTCACCGGATTGCTAAAGACTTCACTTGCCGTCACGACTACCCCATTATCGTCATTATCGGTTACATCCGTATCCGGGTCATCATCTGTATCGGCATCCCCTCCATCCACAACGGAGCTTCCGACAAAGCCCGATGGGGTTTCCACTCCGACAATGTACGTGCCGGGCGTAAGATTTTCAAACAGGTACAACCCGCCGCCGGCTGTTGTTTGCATATCGATGGCAGCACCATCCGGGGTGCCGTCATCATTGGAGTCTTCATAGAGATTTACGGTCACTCCGTCAATACCGGTTTCATCATCTGGCGTACCGCTCATATTATCAGCGCCATCTGGTTGATAAAGACCGTCATTGTTTATATCAAACCAGACCAGGTTACCTATTGCCAAATCCGTTGGGGGAGCTATCTGCACCACATAATCTTCTACTTCTCCGTCACTGGCAGGTCCTGTCGGATCGGCGGCCGCAGCATCCGTACTCAGGCGCAAACGGACACCCAGGTCGGTAAGGGTCACGGCATTGGAAGGAATGTTAAAGTTCAGGAATGCATTACCCGAACCGGAAATCGCTACTGAGGCCCGCTCGGTTGTATTATCCAGTGTTCCGTCGTTGTTGAAATCGATCCAGCCGTACAATGTGGGAGATGAACTGGTTAGGTCTATCACCTGGACCTGGATTTGAACGAATGTTCCTGCCGTCAAGGTCGGGAAGGAGGCAATACCGTCTTCGTCATCGTTGGAAGCATTCGTTACGTTGATCCCCGGGGCCGTATCATCCCCTTCGGCATTAGCGTCCGGGGAACCATCAGCTTCATCATCGATGATAGAACCGATCAAAATATCCGGATTGATGACGTGGCTGGGGCCATTATCGGCTAATTCAGTTGGGTATTTACTCGTACCGGCTCCGGCTGTATTGTCTTCCAGATCACCAAAATCCAGACACTCCGAAATAACCACTTCTACTGTCTCGGTTACAGAGCAGTTATTACTGTTGGTCACCACATATTGCAAGGTGACCGTCCCAGATGATAATCCGGCGGCATTGAAAGTTACGTTTTCCGTTCCGGCATTATTCAGATTATTTCCGGTAGTGGCCCCTGTTCCTCCATCATTCAATACTGTCCATGCATGGCTCGTAATCGTTCCGCTACCTGCGGTTGCGTTACCCGCTATATCTACTGTAAAGTTCGCACATACAGAAGCGTTAACAGGTGTAGCAGTAGGCTCCGCAAACACCTCCACGCTTACCGTCTCACTATTTGCACAGCCCGAAATAGAAGTGAATTCGTAAGTCACATCATAGGTACCTACACCCGCTACATCTACATCCAGTGTAGCAGTACCATCGCCGTTATCGGTAAAGCCACTCGCAGGCATGGGGGAAATACTATACGTCCCTCCAGTAGGGGTAGCCGTAAAATCCATATTTGTACCATCGACGCATTGGTCGGCGGGATCGTTGAGGTTGATAACCGGCAGGGGTTGAATCGTCACTGTCACATCAACGGCATCAGTAGTACAGCCCCCGTTGGCAAGCGTCACCTGTGCCCATAAGTCCAGACCGGCGGCAGTCAAATCTACTGCTGTTGCCGGAGAAATTATAGTGCCGGGAGTGGTAGCGTCCGGATCACCATCGTACCATTGTACCGTACCGGTAAGCGTTCCAAGGACTGCATTATCGAAGGTGGTCAAATCCGTACTGGTCTCGTCCGCGCAAATTTCGATATTGGGGTCCTGGGCAATGCTATTGTCGTTAACTGTTACCGAAAAAGAGCAATCTGCCGTATTACCGGCTTCATCCGTCACGGTAAACATAACAATAGTCGTTCCGACCGGATAAGAACCGGAGGCGTCTGCACTGTTGGTAAAATCATTGGTCAGGGTAGCTGTGCTATTTAGAGCCGGCGCACCGTTGGTCCAATTAGAAAAACAAGGATCGACTCCTCCGGCGGTAAGGTCAAAGCCAGGTCCGGAAGATAAGGTGCCATCCAGATTGGTCGAAGTAAGGTCTTCTAAAACAAAAGCATTCGGAGCTCCTACATTATTGACACATGGCGTTTGCTGGTCAAAATTGTAATAAAGGATCAACTCCGGCGGCAGATTTAAAGGATCGTATTGAATATAAATGTTATCCTGAATTTGGGTAGGGGTCAAGGCCGTATTCCATAGGCGTACCTCATCGATTTCTCCCCTAAAGAAGTTACGCGGGCCGGGTCCTCCAAAGTCACCATCACCGGGAATGGGGAAGGTAGGACTGTCATGGAATTCGGTATCATTATTGGAAGCACCAATTCCGTTGGGGTCAATGTGCTGAGAGAGGCTGGCGCCAAATCCTGCCCCAAATTCAATACCATCCAGATAGGCGCGGAAGCGTCGGTTGGGATCAGGATCGTTAGCATCCAATACCAAAGCTACGTGATGCCATTGGCCAGAATTGATCGCAGGAGTTGAAAATACCGTTTCTTCCCAGGCATTCGGTTCGGAGTGACCTAATACATACAGCTGATCTTCAAATACATATACCTTAAACCCTGTTAAGGAGCCCCCTTCGTCGTAGATCACTTGCTTTTGGCTCAGAGATTTATCTTCTACCTGAAACCAGGCTTCTACTGTTCGTAAAGGTTGGTTGGAGGACTGATTGATAGAAGAGGTGGCTGGTATCTGGACTGCATCATCTACGCCGTCAAAATTGAGTGCAGCTCCAAGGCTCAAGCTACTGCAGTTATCAGTCACCGTTGGAGCGGGCACCGATACGATAGCAGTACATTCATTGGGGTTGGCATCCACTGTAATATCTGTTGGGCAGGTGATCACCGGATCTTCCATATCTCCCGTTACACTAGCCACATCGGAAACCTCCGGACAAACGACGGTGGCGGCAATGGTCGCGGTAAAATTAATGGTGGAAGCCAATTCACCTGGCGCCAGCGTATATGTAAAGGTACCAGTACCATCATTTAAAGTGGTGGTGGAAAAGTTGGCCAGGGTACCGTTACTGGTAGTGATGACAGCCGGACCGTTCGAGACGGTGTAAGAAAAAGTTGCCGGGCCATTACCGCAGACGTTGATGTTATCTTCGGTGATCGAGACGATCGATAAATCGCAAAAATCATCACATGAACCCAAATCCCCTGTAAAACAAAAATTATGAAACTCAAAACCATTTGTTTGCTCCACGTCGTGTCCCAAAACGACCTGACCATTTATACTTCCTCCGTCAAGAGTTGTAATATTCGTAGTGGCCGGTGCAAGTACACTCCCACAAAACAAGGAGGCATTGAGATCAAAATCAGTAGCTTCGTAAAAGTTCCAAACCGTTTTCTCAATAAAATCCAGTTCGCCAGCCGGCGTTATATTATCAATTGGAAATGCTATTGCATTTCCGTCGATCGAAATCTGCAAAGCTGAAGCCAAATCAATATCTGCATCCGGAACATTTATAACAATCGTACCGGCATTACTCCAATTAGTGAAGTCATAAATAGCATCCGTATCCCATTCATCCAGGTTGACAACCACCACACCCGTATTACCTGCCAAGTCGATATTCTGGGTATTATTGGCAGGAATAATATCAACAGCAACCGTTGCATCACCAGAACAGGATGAAAGAGAAGTAGATAAATCTTGGTAATAACTTTCAGCATTTGTCCAATCCACATCAGGAGTTACATTCCGATAAATACCCGGATTCCCAAAAGCCCCCGCACCAAAGGGAGGTAGCATGGTTGCTGAGTTATACAATACATTTCCGCGCACTGTACCCACCTGTGCGTCTACATCACCTCCAACGACCAGGTTATCAAAGCCTTGAGGAGCATGTAACCCTCCTGTAGATGCCGGCGCTCCGCCGCCTACAGTATAGGCTCCCATGTTCGTGTTCGTAATCGTATAATCTCCCTGAACAGCCAATCGGCCTTCAGTATCACCGGTTCCCAGCAAAGAAGTAAAATCTCCAAAAATAACGGCATTAAAATTGCCATTATGTGGTCCGCTAAGGGAGTTAGATCCAATGATCCCTCCTGTATTCCCTGGGCTATATTCTCCGGCGAATCCTTGACCCACAAGGTCAAAAATGCTGTTTGGCGGACAAATCAGTTCATTTTGACAACCGGCTTCATTGGTATTTTCCGTTGAAGAAGGCGCTCCGTCATCATCAAAGGTAGCAGCATTGATACCGCCACCGTTTATAGGAGCATTTCCGGTGCCAGAGCCGTCTATGACTTCTATCTGTGTCACACCAACTGTAAAACCTGGCACCGAAGCAGTATTAATCTCGACGACCTCGCCATTACTTCCTGTTGCAATAATATTCGCAGGTACTGAGTTGGCTAAAGCATTAAATATTTCGACCGTCCAATTACCACTAGGTGCACCTTCAGCGGTTACATAAAGAATAGTCCCCTCATTCGGATTCCCCCCATCACAAAGCTGAGCTACCTGAGCCGTAAAGGCTGGCCCAAAAATATACGCCGATCCAGCCTGATCTTGGAAATTCCCCCCCATCGCATCTTCATCTTCAAGATAAGCTCCCATAATCGCATAGTCGCCCGAGATCGATACCGAAATACCAAATCGATCACCCACCGCTCGGTCCGAGGCGACCAGTTTCTGTACCTCCGTCCACATACCACTCCCATCCCGCTCAAAAATATACGCCGAACCGGCATTTATCTCAGATACATTTATATTATCTCCTGGAGCTCCCACAATCGCATAGTCCCCAGAGACCGAAACCGAATAACCAAAATTATCAAACACCGCTCGGTCCGAGGCGACGGCTTTGATGATCTCATCAAAATTCTGCGCCATTACCGACGTGGAAAAAAATAACAAGGCTATAATGAAAAGCGTACTTCTTTTACCAAAGTACCATAAGGAAAGAAAGAATGGATACATGGATCCAAAATGGGTGTACATGTTGCACATGGGAAACAAGTTTTAAGTTATGAGATGGTATAAACCGATTTTTTATTCAACGAATTTAATATATACCTCAACCTATTTCTCAAATCATAGATATGGAAATTGGGTTGGGTAACTTTTTTAAACCGGATTTGGGAAAGAAAAAGATTGAAAGGAACTGCAATTAGTTCTCCATAGGCAAAAGTAACTTTTCAAAATGGATAATCCTACATATTTAAATTAAATTATTTGTAAAATTACCATTAGCTTTCCATTTTAATCAACAGGTAAAAGCAACGCTATCAATTCTTGCAATGGATTTTGACAAGTTTAAATAGCGTTACTATTAAAAATTATGAATAGTTAAAAGTAGAATATAAATCATTCATTCCTATCATGCCTAATCAAAATATCAAAACCATTCTCATCACCGGCGGCTCCGGCTTTCTAGGGACTAATATCATCCATGAGTTTTTAAGTCTCGACTCTCCTTTTCAGGATTGCCAACTGATCAACTACGATATAAAAAAAGCCAGCTCTCCTTACAAAGGCGTTACCTATTTTCAGGGTGATATTTGTAATCAGCAATCACTTATAGAGGCCTGTAAAGGGGTAGATTTGGTTATTCATTCAGCGGCTATTGTAGATTGGGGTACCAAGACAGCAGAAGAGGTACATGAAGCTAATTATTCCGGAACGGAAAATGTTCTGAATGCCTGCCGGGAGAATAAGGTGCCATACTTGATCTATACCAGTACTTTGGACGTCGTATTTTCCGGAAAACCTTTGATCGATATTGATGAAACATACCCTTACCCCGAATCCTTTCCCAATATGTACTGCGAAAGTAAAGCCCAAGCAGAGCGATTGGTTTTGCAAGCCAATTCGGAGCAGCTGAAAACCGCCGTTCTGCGCCCTGGAGATATTTACGGAGAGGCCGACCCTTATCACATTGGATCACTCGTAGAAATGGCTAAGACCGGGTTTTATGTCCGGCTTGGCGATGGCTCCTCCAAAAGTCAACACATCTATGTTGGGAATATGGCTCACGCACACGTCTTGCTAGCAAAGGCATTAATAGATGGAAATCAGGCAGTTGAAGGACAGGTCTATTTCATCACCGATGCCGAAGGCCATAATTTTTTCCGGTTTTTTGATCAGATCATTACAGGCGCAGGCTACCAATATTGGCCAAAAGATCTGTGGATTCCCAGGCGTATCGCCTATGCCATGGGGAGTGTTTCGGAAACCATCGCCCTTTTGATGCGGCCTATCAAACACTACAACCCTAAATTTAGCCGGTTTGCAGTGGTTTATACCTGTAGCACCTTTACTTTTTCGTCTGAAAAAGCAAAAAATGATTTTGGGTTTTATCCCAAATATTCAGCATCAATCGCTTTGGAAAGAACCATTGATTATTATAAAAAAGAAAGGCTTAACGGCGGTTCCGCGTAATCACCAGAAAAAGAAATCCGGAACTTTTTTGGGGCTTAATCTACCAAATTTCCTGATAGAATTCTATTTTTGCGATTCGATAAAATTTTCATTATTTTTATTTTGAAAAACCAAGCGAATTATGGGAAGAGCATTTGAATACCGGAAAGCACGAAAGATGAAGCGTTGGGCCAATATGGCCAAGACCTTTACAAAAATCGGACGCGAAATTGCAATCGCCGTGAAAGATGGCGGGCCCGATCCGGAATACAATCCTAGATTAAGAATGGCTATCCAAAATGCCAAAGCGGCTAATATGCCAAAGGCAAATGTAGAAAGTGCTATCAAAAAGGCTTCTGCTAAGGATGCCGAAGAATATATCGAAAGTGTTTTTGAAGGATATGCCCCACACGGCATTGCTGTCATGGTAGAAGTGGCAACCGATAATAATAACCGAACGGTTGCAAGTGTCAGACACATTTTCTCCAAATATGGCGGAAACCTGAGCACTTCCGGCTCCGTAGACTATATGTTCACCCGAAAGGGGCAATTCAAAATAAAACCTGAGGGCATCGACCGCGAAGAACTTGAACTGGAATTGATCGATCACGGCCTCGACGAGATCAGCGAGGATGAAGATCAAGAAGGCAATCCGCTACTCGTCCTCAACTGCGCCTTCGAAGACTTCGGTTCTCTACAAAAAGCTATTGAAGAAAAAAATATCGAAGTCCAGGAATCCGAACTCATCCGCGTCCCCGGCCACACCAAAACACTCGCTGACGAAGAAGTCGAAGAGGTCGTCACCCTTATCGAAAAAATGGAGGACGATGAGGATGTGACCAATGTTTTCCATAATATGGATATGGAGTAGTGGGTAGTGGGTAGTGAGTAGTTAGAAATATGGAACAAATAATTGGTGCAGCGCACCAAAATCTTTGTAGCGATAGAGCATATAACCAAGTTGATGGTGCAGCGCACCATGACATTTTTGAACAAAAAGGTAGTTAGGGGTTGTAGTGAGTAGTTATTAGTTAGAAACTGATCTTTCGCAAGCGAAAGATTATGATTTTTGAATAATTTAGCAGTAGCGA
>CAZHOV010000201.1:0-9730 GCA_964534315.1 uncultured Saprospiraceae bacterium
TTAATAATTCAATGGCTTGCGAAGCAACTTCACCATCAATAATTGCGATGAAGATCCCTTCATTGGCTACATATAAAGGATCTAATCCAAGAATTTCACATGCGCCGTCTACCTGATCATCTATGGGAAGGGCCTTTTGGGAAGTTTCAATTCCTAACCTCGTGTCTCTGGCCACTTCTGTTAAAACAGTTGCTACGCCGCCCCGGGTAGGATCACGTAATAAATGAATGGCTTCTCCAAAATCATCCAATAATGCTTTTACGTAATGATTGAGATTACGGGTATCGCTTTTGATGGTTGTTTCAAATTCCAATCCTTCCCTAACCGACATGATCGCAATCCCATGAGTAGCAATCTGGTCGCTGACGATGATCTTGTCTCCCGGCTTAATATTGGTAACATCTATGTTGGCTTTCGAATGGAGCTTACCAATTCCGGTAGTATTGATAAAAATTTTATCGCCTTTGCCACGTTCCACCACTTTAGTATCGCCGGTTACGACCTGAACACCGGCCTCTTGGCAAGCATATTTGATAGACACCAGAATTTTCCAAAATGCTTCCATTTGTAACCCTTCTTCTATAATGAAACTAAGAGAAAGGAATTCAGGAATAGCTCCGCACATAGCTACATCATTGACGGTGCCATTAACCGCTAATTCTCCGATATCGCCACCTGGGAAAAAAATAGGAGAGATAACAAAACTATCAGTAGTAAAGGCATATTTACCGCTGATATCGAGGGTAGCTCCATCGTGCCGTTTGTCCAGCCAATCATTTTTCAAGAGATCGAATACCCCGCTATCCAATAATTTATTAGTCAACAGCCCTCCGCTACCATGCCCCAGGGTAATGACATCAAAATCAAGCTTTGGCATAGGGCATTGGAGTTGCATGTTCAGTTTCTTCTGTTCCATTAAACGGTTTCATTTACAGTTTGGTGAAAGTGGTAATAGGCTGCACAGGCGCCTTCGGAGCTGACCATTGGGGCACCCAATGGATTTTCTGGCGTACATTTCTTTCCGAATTGTGGGCAGTCATGAGGCTTTTTGATACCTTTAAGCACTAAGCCCGCAATGCACTCTTCACTTTCCTCAACTTTTTCAATGTTTACATCAAATTTTTTATTGGCATCAAAAGCGGCATACTTCTCCCTTAATTCATAACTGCTATTGGGTATCGTCCCAATCCCTCTCCATTCCCGGTCATCCACTTCAAAAATTTCTTGCATTATTTTTACGGCCTCCGGATTACCTTTGGATTTGACGACTCTTGAATATTGATTTTCTAACTCCGCTTTACCTGCTTCCAGTTGTTTGATCGTCATTAAAATACCCTGTAGGAGATCCACCGGCTCAAATCCGGTCACTACGATCGGCATACGGTATTTTTCAACCAACGGATAATACTCCTCTATCCCCATAATCGTACACACGTGTCCAGCAGCCAGAAATGCGTGGATGTTGCTGTAGGGATCATCCATGACTGCCTGAATGGCAGGAGGGACGAGTACATGGGAAGTGAGAATAGAATAATTCTTGACCCCCAGCTGGTGAGCGTGTTTTACTGAAAGCGCATTGGCAGGAGCAGTGGTTTCAAAACCAACAGCAAAGAAGACGACTTCTTTATCCGGATGTTCTGAAGCCAATTTTACGGCTTCCAGAGGAGAATATAAGATCCGAACATCAGCACCTGTAGCCTTAGCTTCCAACAAGCTCTTTTGGGAACCGGGTACCCGGAGCATATCGCCAAACGAACAAAGGATGACTTCCTTTTCTTCTGCCAGGTAAACGGCTTTATCGATGAGATGGAGTGGCGTTACACAAACCGGACAACCCGGACCGTGAATCATCTGGATTTCCTGCGGAAGCATTTTCAAAATGCCGTTTTTGACCAGGCTATGCGTCTGACCACCGCAAACTTCCATGATGTTCCAGGATCGGGTAACCGTCTTTTTAAGCTCTTCAAGATACTGATGTGCGAGCTCTGGATCACGATATTCTTTTAGATACTTCATTGAAATTATCTTAAGTCTTGTGTCTTGAGGTTGATTGTCAAATTACTGATTTTTTCATCATTTGCCAACAGATGAGTTGACCGAAGGCTATATTTTCATCATTGGGAGATAGCTGCCGATGGAAAAAGAGCTCAAAATCAGCAGATAGCAGATGGTGAATTAAATCTACTAAAAGCGCATTTTGGAAAACGCCCCCGCTAAATGCAAGCTTATTGACGCCTGCTTCTTTAGCTGTTTGAATAATAATATGAACTAATAAGAGATGGAATTGAGCTGCCAGCTGCGCTTTTGAAAGGCCTGATTGTAGTCCTTCATAAAGATGCTGAATAATTTCAACGGCAGAAAAATTGCTGGTCATCCGGTTGGGGACTTTCAATTGCTTATGTAGGGAACTTTTGGTTAGCTTAAATAACTCATTTTCTGCAAAGTAGCCTGACGCCAGTGCTTCCAGGCGCATAGCCGCTTCGCCTTCGAAGGTTTGCTTGTCCATGATGTCCAGTAATGAGGCTACCGAATCAAAAAGCCGTCCGATACTAGAGGTCTTTAATATGGCTTCTTTAGCCAGCAATTTGGAATATATGTTCCATTCTGTTGTTGAGAATTTAGCTTTTAACCGAGGATGTATGTGTTCCAACCCTTTGCAAATAGATAGCAAGGATATCCGTGGCTCTTTGGGCATCTTATCGCCCAATATAAAGTCGAAATAGTCAAGATGCCGGTAGCGTTTGATGCTTTGGTCTTTATAAAGAAAAAACTCACCTCCCCATATTTGGTCATCATTGCCCATTCCGGTGCCGTCCCAGATAACTCCCAAAACTGGTTCGGAGGATGAAAGTAAGTTGTTTTCTCCGAGTATTGCTCCAAAGTGCGCTTGATGGTGCTGGATCTGGACAAAAGGTATCTGGTACTTTTCTGCAAGTTCGACACCAAAGAGAGTAGAAGGGTAGTGAGGATGCAGATCGGAAATTATCAGCTCGGGTTGTGCCTGAAACAACTGCAGTAAGTGCTGCAGGGTAGTTTTATAACTTTCCAGGGTGTCAAAATTGGCCAAGTCTCCTAGATATTGGCTAAGGTAAATATTTTGTTGATGTAGCAGCGAAAAAGTGCTTTTTAACATGGCTCCCGTTGCCAGGACCGTTTTTTCAGGCAGTTTCAGATCAGGGTTGAGGTATGTTGGGGCTAGACCGCGCGAGCGTCTGAGAATAATTTGAGCTTCATAAGCAGGACTGAACCGCATCACGCTATCATCCTGAGGCACAGTAATAGATCGATTATTGACCAACAAATAATCGGCAATGGTCGTTAAATCGTCCAGTGCTTTTTGATCTTGGAATACAATTGGAGTATTGCTGATATTTCCGCTGGTGGCTATAATTGGTTTTCTAAATTGGTGCAAGAGTAATTCATAGAGTGGGGTGTAAGGGAGCATGACACCCAGTTGGGCTAACCCCGGAGCTATTGCAGCAGGTAAGCGACTCCTCCGGGTTTCTTTTCTTACCTTCAGTAGTACAATTGGAGAGACAGGTGTATTTAATGCTTTCCATTCGGCTGCTTTTAAGTCGATCAACTTTTCAATTGCAGCCCGGTCTGGAAACATCAGGGCAAATGGCTTGGATGGACGGTGTTTTCGTTGGCGCAAAGTCTCAACAGCTTCGGCATTTGAAGCATCGCAGGTAAGCAAGTACCCACCGATCCCTTTGATAGCGATAATAGATCCTTCTTCCCAAATGGAAACCACTAAATTTAATATTTCCTTTTGGTCATTAGAAATAAGCTCCTTTTGACTATTAAATAAGGTCAACTTTACTGCGCAAACAGTGCAGGAATTGGTTTGGGAGTAGTACCGTCGATTAAGTGGATCGTCGTATTCGGTTTGGCAGGCAGGGCACATACGGAAAATATTCATAGTAGTATTGGGACGATCGTAGGGAAGGTCGGTAATAATAGAATAGCGGGGGCCGCAATTGGTACAAGTGATAAATGGATACTGAAACCGTCGATCAGTGCGCTGGTGTAGTTCGGCTTTACAGTCGGGGCATATGCCAAAGTCTGGAGTGACCAATAGTCTGGCCTTTGACTGATGACTGCTTTTAATGATCTGGAAGCGATCAAAAAGTTGATCGTTTGTTTGGTTAATTTGTATGCGGGTGATCATCGCCAGTTTGGGAGGATTTTGTAGAATGGCCTCTCTTAACTCACTAGCACCTTTTTGAGTCGTATTCACCACAATGTGCACCCCGTCTGTAGTATTGCTAACCCAACCCTTGAGCTGTCTTTCCGTGGCCAACCGGAAAACAAAAGGACGAAACCCAACACCCTGCACCTGTCCTTCAATATAAATATGCCAGGTAGCCATGAATAGAGGATTATTTAAGCTCCAACTTAATACCAACACCTACTGAAGGAAAAATAGAGAGTGGAAAGCTTTCCATAGTGGGGGCGAGTTTTAAACTTAACTCGTCGCTCACATTAAATTGCATGAGGTGCGCATCAACAAGGGCATCGATACCATTGAGGGCATAGCCAAAGAACAGAAATATATAGGCTTGTTCCATATTGCGTCTGGCCTCGTCGCGTTCGGCTTTTAAACTTTGCGGGTCATCGATAGAGGTGTTGCTAAATTCGTGCATTTCACCCGCCAGCGAGCTTTCGTAAGCCCGTCGGAAACGTTTATAGCGTTTACTATTGAAGTCTGCGAGGTAAACCAAGCCGCCCAATGCGCCGTAGACAATGGGCAATTTCCAGTACTTTTTATTGTAAATCTGACCAGAACCGGGGACTACCAGAGAAAAAATCAGGGCCTTTTTTGGAGATGGGTAGTCTTCTTTGCTCAAGATCCATTTGAAAAACTTCTGGCGTTTCTTTTTGGGAAGGATGGTGTCATTGGTCAAGGAGTCAGCCCCAAGCGAGTCCAATGGAATAGAATCTTTAGCAATGACGGCTAAGGAATCTGCCTCCTGAGCAGGTACCTGGGAAAACACAAAGCAACTAAAACCTAAGATAAGTAGATACTGCATCCTCATATCAACAATAACGCAAAAAATCTCCAATTGGCTACTACGGAAATTAATTTTCTTCCAGTAAATCCAATAATCGATTTAATTCGTCATCGGAACTGAAGTTTAATACGATTTGACCTTTGCCGGTTTGTGATCGTTTTAGGGTTACTTTGGTTCCGAAATGAGAGCGCAGATCTTCTTGAATTTTTTTATATGCTTCAGGAAGGGTAGGGGAGGTAGCGTTCTTTTTCGGGCTACCCTTTTGGGTGTGGCTTCGGATTAACTGCTCTACTGCTCTTACCGAGAGTTTTTGCTTTTTGATTTGAGTGAGCACGGCAATTTGTAGGGCCGGGTCGTCTTCGGCACTTAATAGGGCTCTGGCATGGCCCATTGAAATTTCACGTTCTTTGATCGCTTTTTGAATATCCGGAACCAGCTTGAGTAAACGTAGGTAATTGGTGACGGTACTCCGGTTTTTGCCTACCCGCTCAGCCAGGTCATCATGTGTGAGCCTACATTCTTGTCGTAATCGTTCGTAGGTGATAGCGATCTCAATAGCGTTAAGGTCCTGGCGTTGGATGTTTTCGACCAAAGCCATTTCCAGCATTTCCTGATCGTTGGCAATCCGCACATAAGCGGGAACTTCTTCGATACCCGCCAATTTAGATGCCCGCAGTCGTCGTTCGCCTGAGATTAATTGATAGCTATCTTTATTGAGTCTACGAACAGTGATGGGCTGGATCAGGCCGTGGATAGAGATGGAGTCAGCCAGTTCTTTAAGTGCCGTTTCATCAAATTCCGTTCTGGGCTGGAAAGGGTTAACTTCAATAGAAGCTACAGGTAAGGTAGCGACACCGCTAGATAGCTCTTTGACTACCTTTTGGGGGTTCTCATTAACTTCATTTTCGATATTTGATAAAAGGGCTCCGATCCCTTTGCCGAGTTGTTTCTTCGATACTTTCTTCGCCATTTCTTATCTTTAGATTAATGATATTATAAAAAAAGCGTTCGGCGAACGCTTTAAATAAGGATATTTTAAGCAACGAACTACGCTTCCACCGTTTGTTTGCGGTTGATCGTGTCGTTGTTATTAACTAAAAATTCTTTTGCCAGGTTTAGGAAATTGATCGTTCCCTTACTAGAGGCATCGTATAACACTACCGGAATATGTAAGTTGGGTGCTTCCCCGATTTTAGAATTCCGATGGATAATAGTGTCAAATACCTGCTCCCGGAAATATTCACGAACTTCATTTACCACCTCATTAGCCAATCTCAGGCGGCTGTCGTACATAGAAAGAAGAATTCCTTCAATTTCAAGATCTGTATTCAATTGTTTTTTCACCAGGCTGATGGTATTTTTCAACTTTCCGAGCCCTTCCAATGCAAAAAATTCGCATTGAACAGGAATAAGCACAGAATCTGCTGCAGTTAGTGCATTGATCGTAACAAGGCCCAAAGAGGGGAGACAATCAATAAAGATATAATCAAATTCATTTTTTAATTGGTCGACGACGTCTTTTATAACAAACTCCCGACGGATTCGATTGACCAATTCCAATTCAGCTCCAACAAGGTCGATATGGGAAGGTAAAATAAAGAGATTAGGCGTATTACTTTCCATGATTGCCTCATGAGGATCTACCTCATTTACCATGCAATCATAGACACTGTATTGGATTTCATCAGGTTGGATACCAACGCCTGATGAGGAGTTGGCCTGAGGATCTGCATCAATAAGGAGTACTTTTTTTTCCAAAATAGCTAAGGAGGCCGCTAAATTTATGGCCGTAGTGGTTTTCCCTACCCCCCCTTTCTGGTTGGCGATAGCAATAACTTTTCCCATAATACTGCTGAATTTAAGTATAGTTAAATTAAAGTGTAAGGGTGTCACCTATGGCAGGCAGCGTAAGCGTTTTTCCTTTGTCGGCAAAAGCTTTTTTGGCTGCTTCGTGATCAATTTTTATATATCCGAATGTATCGTAGTGGCAACCGATAACGTTGTCGCACTCAATAAAATCACTGG
This sequence comes from uncultured Saprospiraceae bacterium, assembly GCA_964534315.1. Classification (GTDB taxonomy): domain Bacteria; phylum Bacteroidota; class Bacteroidia; order Chitinophagales; family Saprospiraceae; genus CAZHOV01. The sequence goes on from CAZHOV010000201.1 coordinate 7,041, forward strand.
CGATTACAGCGTCCTCGTAGCCCATTGTAAAATTATCTCCAATGGGTAGGACGGCAAAACTCAGTTTAGGGCAGGTCATAGGAATAAGCTTCATGTCCATTGTTAGTGCGGTATCTCCTGCGAGATAGAAGCACTCATTATCGTCCCAGATAACAAATCCGCCGGGGTCTCCTCCGTTGGTTCCGTCGGGTAGAACGCTCGAGTGAACGGCATTGACATACTTTACTGTTCCAAAATCAAATGTCTTTTTACCACCATGATTTACCGGGTGGAAGTCTAGTCCTTTACTGCCAAACCAAGTTGCTACTTCGTAATTAGAGATGACGAGCGCTCCGGTTTTTTTTGCAATTCGTTCAACGTCCAGTACGTGATCTTGATGTCCGTGTGTCACTAAAATATAGTCAGCCTCGATACTGTCGATATCGATAGACTTGGCCAGCTCGTTGGCGCTGATGAAGGGATCGATGACGAGTTTCTTCCTGTTCATTTCGATACCAAATGATGCATGACCATAGTATGTAAATTGTATCATAGAGTGTTGGTTTTTTTTAGGAATCATAAAGATAGGAGGTTTTGTGTAATAATGAATGAAATGGGGGAACTTTTAAAGTTGATTTTTTTAAACACGTTTTTAACAATTGGCGTCAAATACTGTTAGTTTAATTTATAACTGTCAGAATAATAACGGATCAGCATCTTAACATTAATTTGAATGATAACATTAATTTCGGCTTCAAATAGGAAAAATAGTTACTGTCTTCATTTTGCCAATCACTTTTACCGGATTTTCGAAGAAAAAACGACCATACCAGTCAAATTGCTATCATTAAAAGACTTACCTACGAATTTTCTTACGCCAAATATGTACACGCTTAACGGCCAACACCCGGCCATTAAAAATATACAAGATTCCTATATCCTCCCCGCTGATAAATTTTTCTTTGTAATGCCGGAGTATAACGGAAGCTTTCCAGGCGTCCTTAAATCCTTTGTCGACGCCTGTTCGATTAGGGAATACAGCAAAAATTTTGACCAAAAAAAGGCTGCCCTAGTTGGCGTGGCAACAGGTAGAGCAGGTAATATCCGAGGAATGGATCACTTCAGCGATATACTAAACTACCTGGGAACCGTTGTCATGCCAAACAAGTTACCCATCTCAAGCATAAAAAGCTTAATGGATGATAATCAGAGGATTATAGATCAAAAAACACTTAAAGTAATGGAAGAACAAGTAGCTACCTTTTTAAACTTTTAAGGTGCCAAACAGAAGGGTAGGGGAGGATTAAGCTGAAAGAAAAAAACGTTCAAATTTAATATAACAGTCTTTCCAAAACTGAATATCTTTGATCCAATTTTAGATATAAATTATTGATTTAAAGGTTTTTATCAATAATTTGAAGGAAGGACGTACAGGTGCGTAAATTTCTTATCGCATGGTGCCTTTTTGGAATCCCTTTTAGGTTCTTTCTTGGTAGAAGAAAGAACGTGTGTTGTAGTGTTGTTTTCTCGTAGCATCGTTTTAGAATCTAGTTGTGAACGTTGTTGTGTTGCTAAAATAGCTGATAAAACCTCGTGGCGAGGATTAGGTGTTCGCTTGTTCATCTTTTAAATTTAAATCAGTTTTGGGAAAAAATTACCTTTCTATAGATATACGCTTTAAAGATAAAAAAGTTTTCCTAATTTCTAGAAATGAATCTATTACAGCATTTCTGCTGCCAGTAGAACTTTCTCCTTTTATGCTGACCGGTTTAGTTATTCAAGCTTATAGGGGAGTTGTTTTTTCTATTTAGATTTAGCTTAGATTTATCTATTTAACATAATATAAATTATAGGACAAAACGCATTGTCTAAATCCAACGCTCAATATTTTTTCCTATAATGTAATATTATGTCTCCGCTATCGCTTCGGGCTACGCCTAAATAGAAACTACCCGCAATGCCTCTACACTTTTTGAAAGCGGTCATTTTGTCCTATAATTAGTCATTATGTGTAAATAGCCGCACGGCTCACGCTATTTGAGCTAAAAATATTTCTGCAATCCTTTCAGGAATTTTATGCAGAAAATTTTTAACTCAAATTCCAACGCTTTGCCAACACCTTTAAAAATTTATTCTTTCCCCACTGCACATTTTTTTAATTCAATTTTCTACCAACGCACAATTGGCTCTTTGGTTTTGCCCCTACGCTCATAGCCAGCCCTTCAGCAAAACCAAAGAGCCAATTTTTCCTTCCCACCTTAAATTCGTACATTTGCAAATCATGAGACAACTCAAATCCATATTGCTGCTTTTTATAATAGGAATGACAATTCTCCCTTGGCAGTTGATGTGTATTGCTCACCCATTCGGACACGACCATCACGAACACGAAGGACCAAGTCCTTGTGAGTTAAGAGCAAAAGCCATAGCAGAAAGTGATGGCCCTATACTGCTTCCTCCTATGGAATGTGAGCATATTTCTGATGCAACGGACGACTATAATCAAACTCAAGTTGAAAGAATAGTACCCACCATTCAATTGGTTGCTGTTGCAGTAGTCGTTTTTGACTTGGTTCGTTTTGAAATAACGGAACAACCGTTTTTATTACCCCCAGATCCGAAATGCCGCTCGGCAACTCTACTTTCGGACAGTCCGCTTCGTGCACCCCCTTTGGTTTAATAACCTTTCTTACAGATTGGAATAAATTTCT
>CAZHOV010000202.1:0-9347 GCA_964534315.1 uncultured Saprospiraceae bacterium
GGGGCAAACCAAATGAAATTTTCGTGACTACGTCACTACTGGAATATGCTAAGACCTTTGACTTCCAAATCTTTACAAAAAAGGTAGATATTAGAATGAGCAATGAATAATTTATAATAGAGGCTTAAATTATATCCGATGCGCCTAAATATTTTCAATCGAAATAGGAAGAACGTAACTCCTCCCTTCTGGGAAGCCTATTTAAGGCATTTTCAGAAGAAAGAAAAGCATGTTGCATTCGATAATAATACCCGCTTCATCGTCTTCGACACCGAGACGACTGGTTTTCATCCAAAAAAGGATGCGTTGTTGTCTATTGGTGCAGTAGGAATTACAGGACGGATGATTCGAATTGCCGACCGTTTTGAGGCTTTTGTGAACTACCCGGAACAACAATTTACTAAAAAAAATAAAGCATCCATCTCTGTTCACGGCATTATCCCTGAGCATCCTGACGGGCAACCTCTGGAAAATGTACTCGCCTCTTTTATTGATTATATCGGAAATAGTATTTTGGTCGGACAAAACATCGGATTTGATATAGAGGTCATTAATCAAAAGCTTAAGCTAATCGGTATATCCGGCAAACTTAAGAATCCGGTGCTGGATACAGCTCTATTGGGGATGCGCCTCGACGGCATCCGCCATCCCGCTCACGCCCGCAGCGGAAAGTACACCCTCGATGCCCTCTGCCAACGCTTCAACATCCCCCTGCACGATCGCCACAACGCTGCAGGTGATGCCTACATCACCGCCCTGCTATTCTTACTCCTTTCCAAAAAACTGCAAGACAAAAAAGTGAACATCCAACGCGAACTGCTGGGTAAAAGGTTATAACGACAAAACGACTTAGCGATATAGCAAAAAGTATGGAAAATTTAAATTCAAAACTTTTGAATTTAAATATAGAATCTATCTCCCCCCCCTGTACCCTTTGAACTCCCTGAAACCCTGAAACCCTGAAACCCTGAAACCCTGAAACCCTGAAACCGCTGTCACCTCATCCACTCCTTAACTGCCTCGTTAAATGCTTCGGCGGCTTCAAATTGCACGAAGTGGCCGGCCTTGGGCACCATGATCAATTTGGAATCGGGGATTTGTTCGGCGCCCTCTTTGGCGTATTTTTCGGTCTTTTCTCCATTTAAGAAGCGATTGGGAATGAGGTTGTCATTTTCTCCAAACAGAACCAGAGTCGGTTGTTGAATATCCTTTAAGTAATCAAAAACGGGTTCGTCGACCATACCCTGTACGCATTGGGGGATGATGTAACAATAGCCGTCAAAGTCGTCTGCGGTTCGGATAGCGATGCGGTCTTTGATCATAAACTCGGCATCTTTGGGGAAGTCATAGAAATTAAAAGCGAAATTTTCTTTTATTTGCTCTACGGTTGTCAGTTTTACAAGGTCGGCGGTGAAAACATCCCGAAACCATTGCTTTTGCCCCTTATTAAAGGTTTCAAACCCTGCAGGGGCCGCTAAAATGAGTTTTTCGACCTGCTCAGGGTAGGCGAGGGCTGCAACAATAGAGATCTGCCCGCCCATCGAATGGCCGGCCAGGGTGACTTTACCTAAATTGAGCTTGTCGATAAACTCGGCGACTGTTTTGGCAAAAAACGTCATGCTCCCCTCGTACTTTCCTTTACTCGAATGTCCATACCCGGGCAAGTCGATGGCAATACACCTAAAATCTGACTTAAGTCCTTCGATGTTCTTTTTCCAGGCGGGCAAATAGCTTCCTAAACCATGAATAAAAATAATCGTCTGATCGCCGCTCCCTTCATCGATATACGCTAATTCTATATCATTCGATAGTCCGACCTTTTTCACCTCATAGGGATATTCGATCTGATCCATACTGGTGACCTGAGTCAAACTTTTCTGAAAAGCGCAACCTGTAAATAAAGAAGATAGCAGAAGTAAATATAAAATTGATAGTCGCATAGTTAATTTTTTATAGTGTTACTTTTGATAAGTCTTAATGGGTTCTCAACACTAAACGCTCTCAAAAAGAAAAAACTTGGGAGGCTGGTTCATTTACTAATGAGTGAGCCTCGTTACTAAAACATCAACCACCGAAACGAGACAAAAGTCGTCCAGGGATCTGCCGGGCGCTCTTTATTAGAGCCTATAACTCTGGGGCTGTCAAAAAAGTCGCCCAACCATAGATGGGCGGCATGCAGATCGACATGCATAAACGGGCCGATCTGGTAAGTAACCCTGAAGTTACCTTCTATGCCGACAAATTTTCCTCCATCTCTTGGAGTAGCATTACTCATGGCTACCGCTGTTCCCACTTTGGCATATAGTTTATGGGGAATAAAACTCTTGGATAAATTTACGGTTCCTCCCAGTACACCATAGCCTTGATTCGAAATATCAGCTACGGCACCAAAAAAGCGATTGACGACATTCCCGTGCGGAAAAAGAATATAGCCGCCATGACTGATAAAAATACCTGCCGGCGCTCCCCAGGTATTGCCGGTCATCACGCCTGAGTAGTGTTTGTCCTGAATGCCATCCTCATCTCCTGAAGTATAAATAGCATCTACCATGATGGCATCATTAATGGTTTGGCCATACCGGTAACAGCCTTTCAAATTAGCTCCTATTCCGAAAATAGAAGCGCCTTTTTCCTCATTCCCATTCACTTCCTTGGAGGCATACCCTATATTAGCATTGACGAAACCGGTAAGTAGAAATTTATCCATCATAAAGGACTCATTCCGGCTAAAGTAGGTTCCTGCCCAAAAAACATCTGCTTTATAAGGATCGCCTCCGAACGGAAAGCGAAAGGCACCGTTGTAGTCAACCAACGTACTGTTCAAGCCCTGACCCAGGATAGAAGGTCCTCCCTCTCCATTGGCCCGGTCACGCACATAGTATAAAGAGCCGCCGAGATTCCATTTGGGAGAAAGACTTTGTTGATACGTAAATTCTGTTAGAGAAACATCATCATTTTCCTGGATGTTATTTTCATACAATTGATAATATCCGAACTTGATTTTATTAAAATCACCATCTCTTCTAACTGAAATGCCGACACCATCCGTACCCCAATACATGAGCCGGTATCCCGTGTTCGTCATCCGGTCAAAAAAGGTGCGGTAGGGGTTGTGCGGGGTGTCATACAGCCGTTGCAAGCCCAGGTTGATCGCCCATCGGGGAGCGGGAATAAATTCCAACTCTATATTTTGGGTTTGAATATTAGTCTGATCAGCAGATATGGCGGAACCGAAGTTCCCCCCCGTGCCATAGGCGGCATCCCCCCAGGTCCAGTCGATCTCCAGCGAAGCTCTTAAAATCGCTTTGCCGTTAAAGATTTTGGGTTGGAAGATGAAAAAAGGAATGATGCGTTGCTCAAAATATTGCGTATTGGCTGTATCAACGGTATTGGTGGTATTAGGACCATAGAGTCTTCCCACAACCTGACCTTTTAGGAAGTCGTTGGTCGGGAACATATTGGAATTTACATAATGGTTGTAGAAGAAGGCAAGAAACTGAAATTCTTTGTTTGCTTTTTGGGGTATCTCCTGGTCGAATACTTTTAAGTAATCACTTTCCTGGCTGTAAGAAAACAAAGTGATCAACAAACAGACTACGACAAGGTAAATCTTTTGCATAACTGATGATTTTCATTTTAGGAAAGAAGATTCAAGAGTGGGTGACTGAAAATACATATAGCATTTTCAGCCACCTTTTTTAATTATCACTATCCTTCAATGGGAGAAAAAAGTCCCGTTTCAGGATGTAGTAAGCATAAGTTACTCTATTCTAATGTAGGTTTGCACATTGGTATCGCCCAGCGCTCCTCCGCTGGAACTTCCAAATCCAGCTTCTGGTGTTGGAGGAGTAGCTCCAAGGTCTGGTTGGGTTTGTACGATTTCATACTTCATGGTATTATCGTTGATCTCAAAAATACCCTCACTAGTTAAAGTAGCAGGTGCAGATTGGTTTACTGTAATTTCCCAGATCCCGTCTACACTTGATTCTGTTTGCGCGTAGGTTCCTGTTAGCTGAATAGCCGTTCCGGAGGTGTCCACTTGTGTTACACTGTAGGTCATATCGGTTTTAAATTCAGCATAAATGGAATCTACAGCAAATAAAGTAACCAACAGTGGAGCTACATTAGCGCCAGAAGATTGCCATTCGCCCTGGATGCCTACCAAACAAGGATCACAATCACCGCCGCAGTCTACGCCGGTCTCATTACCGTTTTGAATACCGTCATCGCAAGTAGGGCAAGGGGCACAGTCGCCACCACAGTCTACACCGGTCTCATTACCGTTTTGTACACCATCGGTACAGGTTGGAGTAGGATCGTCTGATTCATCATCAGAACACGCTTGTGTGCCGATAACCAATCCTGAGATCAATAGTAAAAAGAAAATCATTTTGAGCTTTTTCATGTCGATAAAAATTTTAGGTTAAAAAAATGATTAGATATTAAGATGATTTGTTCCAACTTTTTAGTGCCATTTTATTGATTTTTCCTGCATCATTCTTGGGCAACTCGTCAATAAAAATGAACGATTTAGGAATTTTAAATTTGGCAAGTTTTTTCAGGCAATATGCTTTCAGGTCTTCTTCTGTTAAATCGGTATCTTTCGTTTTTACAATAAATGCCCTTCCCACTTCTCCCCATTTGGGGTCGGGGATACCGACAATAGCTACTTCGGAAACATGCTCATGGGCAACGATCACCCGCTCCACTTCTGCCGGATAGACATTTTCTCCTCCGGAAATGAACATATTCTTGATCCGGTCCACCACAAATAAGTAATCCTCTTCATCGCATTTGACCATATCTCCGGTATAAAACCACCCATCCTTGATCGACTTCCGGGTGGCTTCTTCATTTTTCCAATATCCGGGGGTAACCATGGGGCCTTTTAACAGCAGTTCCCCCGCGGTATTGGGAGGAACAGGCTGATCTTTGGAGTCTACGATCTTGGTTTGCACGTAAAAGTTGGCCCTGCCGATGGATCCTTTTCTTCTGACAGCATCGTCTTGGTGCAGAGAGGTTAAATTGGGCCCAACTTCTGTCATCCCATACCCTTGTCTGATAGGAACTCCTTTTTCATGCCATTTTTCGATCAATGGAATGGGCATTGGCTCACCACCGACGATAATATATAGTAGGTCGTCAAAATTGATTTGCTCGAATAGGGGTTCATCTGCCATCATTTTAAGCATGGTAGGTACGCCCATAAAGATGGTTACTCGCTCTTCTTGTATCAGTTTCAACATTTTAGCCGCGTCAAACTTCTTCATCAAGTAAACAAAACCTCCATGATGCAATAGGGGAGTAGTCAGTACATTCCAGCCTCCGGTATGAAAAGGTGGCATACAGTTGATCGTCCTACTTTCAGTATTGATGATGAGGCTCATAGCTGTATTGATACTATTCCAGAAAAGCATTTTGTGGGTGTACAGAGCGCCTTTAGGAAAGCCGGTTGTTCCGGAAGTGAAGAGGATAAAAACCGGATCATCTTCATCGACGGGGATGATCTCGAAATGCTGATCTTCCTCCTTTTGAACTGCCGGATCGCAGAATGCATGTAATTCTTCGATAGTCCAATGGTGAGCAATAGATTCATAAGAAGCTGCATTTTTGATGAGGGACTCGTATTTTTGAGAATGGATAACTAGCTTGGGTTCTGCATTTTTTAACAGGTAATCTAATTCCTCGCTTGTAAACCGGAAATTAAAGGGTACCAGGGTTAGTCCTGTTTTTTGAGCAGCAACGAATAAAAGGATCAACTCCACACAATTATCAGAAATCACTCCGATCCGGTCGCCTTTGGAGAGTTGGAGGGTTTGGGTGAGATAGTGGGTGAGCCGGTTACCGAGGGCATTAAGCTGTGCATAGGTCAGCTCAAATGCTGATCCTTCTTCTTTAACGGCTACTTTTGCAGGGCTGTAAGTAGCCCACTTTGCGATCCAATCTTGTTGAGGTTGTATCATAATGTTTAAAATTTAAATGCTGCGCTGGCGAATGCGAGTCCTCCGCCTGAGCCTAGAAATACGACTAAATCTCCTCTCTTTACGATGCCTTTTTCTACGGCATCATTAAAAGCTAAAGGTATACAAGCAGATCCCGTATACCCATAATAATGCATGATTGTATGAGCTTTAGATCGGTCTACTCCGATCCGGTCCATCGTTTCGTAAATGCTATTTATATTAATTTGGGTGATAAAAAAATGATCTATATCATCCGGTGATATTTTTAGCCGGTGACAAATGTTGTTGATCATTTGGGACCATTGGTCTGGATTAACTTCGGGAGGGAATTTTTTTACAAATTTAAGTTTGTGGTCAGTTTGCTCGATAATCTTTTTGTTGATCGGCATATGGGTGCCTCCGGCATAGATGCCCATCCAGTCGTGGTACTCTCCTTTGCTTACCAGTTCGCTGGTCAGAAATCCCTGTTCGGTTTGTTCTTTTGCCGATAAAATGGCGGCGCCCGCGCCGTCGGCAAAAAGGGTGACGGTTTTTTTGTCTTTTAGATTCAGGTATTTACTCATGGCATAAGCACCGACTACCAGGACATGCTGATAATGGGGGTCTGCTATCAGGTATTTTGAGCCGATATCCAGCCCGGTGACGAATCCAGCACAGGCAGTATTGACGTCAAAAGTGCCTGCGTTTGTTGCCCCTATTCTGCTTTGAACCACAGCAGCAGTAGAGGGCGAAATATACTCTGGAGTATCGGTGGCGATAATCAGTAGGTCCAGATCTTTAGGGGAGAGATTTGCTCTTTCAAGGGCTTGGAGGGCAGCTTTTTCGCAGAGGTCAGCGGTAGATTCATTGTCTGCGCACCACCTGCGCTCATAGATTTGCACATTTTCTCTAAGCCAGGTATCTACATCTTCGCCCAGTAGTTGATTGAAGTATTCGTTGGTAACGATTCGTTCGGGTACGTAAAATCCGGTAGATGAAATGATAGCTTTCCGCATATACTCATTTTTTTGATTCAATTAGAAACTATTTTTAAAATATTATATGGTAAAAAAAGTCAATTGCCAAATTATTAAAAAGAATGAGACGAAGTATGAGCAGGGAAGGATTGTTAGATTAAGAGGTGAAAGAATTGAGGGTTGACCGAAATAGTGGTGTTAAGGGCAGTTTTGGTTTTAAATCCTTGTTTATCAGTTTTTTTGGAAATTGAGGCAGGGTGGGTTGACCTTTGGCTAGGTGTGGCACACTTATAAGTGTGCCACACCTATAGGTGGGGCACGTTTACCTCCCCGCTTTTTCCATAAATTTTTGCAATGCTCTTCGGGCGCCTTGTTTGACCTTGTTTTTGAACATGGGGAGCCCCCCTAGAAATGTACCGGTTGTACCAAAAGCTTGGCTTGCCCAGGTCCAGAAATTAAATTGATCGACTTGGCGAACAATCTTCCCGCCTTCTAACCATAGGGTAGATTGCACCTGGTTTTTTACCTTATTGTTTGTTTGGGAAAAAACATAATCAGCCTCCCAAGAGCAAGAATAGGTAGAATGCTCCAATTGTTGAATGTCCGTATATCGGATCCGTAGGTCACTGTCCTTGCTTGATAATAACATAAACCACATGGCTTTGACCTGATCGCCTTCTAATTTACCAAATACAGGGTCTTCAAATTGAATAGCATCAGCGTAACATGCAGCCATGCCCGTGGCATCTCCTCGTTTAAATGACTCAAAAAACTGTTGAATAACTTCCATGTCCGATGATGGACCCGATACTTTTTCTTCAATGTGCGCTATAATGGACTCATTGACCAGTTCTGCAGCTTCGAATTGAACAAAATGACCGCTATTAGGAATGATCTTTAGCGAGCAATTCGGAATTTCCTGACATCCAGCTTTCGCCACTTTTGTGGTCGTCAGTTTTTTATGTAGTAAACGATTGGGGATAAGCTTGTCTTCCGCTCCAAAAATTACCAGTGTGGGAACTCTAAGTTGATTTAATCTATCAAATACCGGCTCCTCAAGCATGCCTAAAACACACTTTGGAATAGCTTTACAGTATTGCTCAAAAGCATCTTCATTTTCCATCAGTTGGAGTCGATCCTGAAACATAAATTCAGCCTCTTCTAATACATCCGAAAAATTGAGTTCAAAATTGTTGCGGATCTGGTCCATCTTCATCGTTTTAATAAATACCGGCTTGTAAAATGTGCGGAACCACTGTCTCTCCAAATCAGAAAACTCCTCAAATCCAGCCGGAGCAATCAATATCAAATTGGTTAGCTTTTCAGGATACCTAAAAGCTACATGAGTAGCAATTTGGCCACCCATTGAATGGCCAATCAACGTAACACTTTCCAATTCAAGGGCAGTTATGAGATCATGCACTAGCTCAGCGTAAAACGTCATCGTGCATGGAAAATCACCTTTAATGGACTGTCCGAAATTTGGCAGATCCAACGCAATACATCTAAACTGATGGCTTAAGGGGATAATGTTCTTCTGCCAGGCGTGTAAATAACTCGCCAACCCATGAATAAATAACAAAACAGGACCATTGCCTTCATCTATGTAAGCGATATTTAAATCGTTTTTCAACCGTATTTCTTTAAGTCGGTATGGCTTTGTTGTTGTTCGCATGACTGTAATGGATGTTTATTCGATTAAGCGTTAAAGATCGAAAAATGCCGGCATTCAACAAGGATTTTCTTCCTTTTCCCATTTTTTTCTTGCCAGATCACTTTTATTTACTGTAATTCCCATATAAGTATATAGATTTTTATATATTTGTAGTTATTACTTCATCTAATTAAAACCTCAGTTGATTATGGAAAATACAAAAACGCATATTGCTCTTGTTACAGGAGCTACCGGAGGTCTTGGCACGGCAATGTGCAAAAGGCTTAAAGATGATGGTTACTTTGTGATAGCCAATTACCGGACACAGAATAAAGCTGATGAATAGCACAAGAAAATGAAGGAAGAAGGATACGATTTTGTTATGGCCAAAGCGAATGTAAGTAGTTATGAAGAAGTGGAAACAATGGTGGAAAAAATTCAGGAAGAACATGGTACGATTGACGTGTTGGTCAATAATGCCGGCATTACCAGGGACGGTTCTTTTAAAAAAATGAGTTTTGAGAACTGGGATGCGGTAATGCGAAGTAATTTATATAGCGGTTTCAATTGTTGCCGCAATGTGATCAATCCGATGTTAGAACAAAAATACGGACGTATTATCAATATCTCTTCTGTTAATGGTCAGCGCGCTCAATACGGCCAAACCAATTATGCTGCTGCCAAAGCCGGAATGCATGGCTTTACCAAGACACTTGCTATTGCGGTAGCTAAAAAAGGAGTCACCGTAAATACGATCTCTCCCGGCTATATAGC
>CAZHOV010000203.1:0-9294 GCA_964534315.1 uncultured Saprospiraceae bacterium
CAATGTGCAATGTGCAATGTGCAATGTGCAATGTGCAATGTGCAATGTGCAATTAAAAATAAATACTACTTTTTTCTTGAGTGGTCTATTTCAAAAAAAATTCATTTTTAATGAAATAAACCACTCAAAATTTTCACTGGACAAGGTCAGTTTTGCTCGGTAATGGCTCCCAGCTTTACGAGTCGGGCTTTGATGGCAGTAACTTTTCTACCAAATTGGTGGGAGAGATTATCCAATGGGGTTCCTTGTTCGTAGAGATTTTTCAATTCAGTTTCCTCTTTTTCTGTCCATTTTTCAAAAGCTTTGGGGTGCTTTTTTCGGGCTTCTTCGATCATCGCTTCTCGCGTGCTACCGTTAAAATGCATTAGTATCTTGACAAACGACTGCGCAAAATTACCCAGATCATTTTCAAATAAGACAAGCGATTTGCGCTGGTACTGATTATTCTCTTCTTTTTTACTTTCCGTAATGACCAGGTAAGGTTTCTGATTGTCTGCCTCCTTGATATCAAAGAAAATAGTGCGGTTAATCAGATTGGTTTGAAGGCTGAATAATTTCTTCTTTTCCATAAAACAATAGTTTTAGTTGATCAATAATAATGAGGAGCAATCCCCTTTCACTATCTATAGAGGAAAAAACAACTGAAATTCCATAAAAACACCTTCATTTTTTTTCAAAAAAAAATTTTTTAATCTAAAAAAGACAAATTAACAACTGTTAACCAGCTACTTATGACAAAATCTATTGCAAGGTACTATAAATTTTTTAGTACTATGTATTGCATAATACCTTGCAATAGACTATATTTGTATCAGAAATGAATGAAAATAAGTAAAAGCTTATGAGTAATAAGGGCAACAAAGACCTTTTAAAAAAAGCAAAAGCACAAATGCGAAAAGGAATATTAGAACTTTGCATTTTATCTATTATATCTGAAAAGGAGGCATACACCTCTGATATTATAGAACGGCTTAAAGAATCCGAACTAATCGTGGTGGAGGGGACGCTTTACCCTTTGCTTACCCGCTTAAAGAAAGACGAATTAGTTCATTACCAGTGGAAGGAGTCGACTTCGGGGCCACCGCGGAAGTACTACCACATTACTGAAGCAGGAACGGAGTTTTTACAGTCACTAAAGAATACCTGGAACCGATTAGTTAACGCAGTCAATCAAACCACCAAAAATATTTCTACGAATGAATAAGGTTTTTAATATCAATTTAGGAGGTTATCCATTCACCATTGACGAGGATGCATACAAACATCTCGACACTTATCTTGCTACCATTCATAATCACTTTGAGCAATCGGATGGATATAGTGAGATCACCACAGACATTGAAGTCCGGATGGCTGAATTATTTCAGGAGCAACTGAAGGGGCGCGAGATCGTTACGATGGGTGATGTAGAAGCTGCTATCCAAATCATGGGTACTCCTGCAGATTTTGGCGCGGAGGCGTTAGATGACGCTTCTGAACCGAAAAAGCAAAAAAATAAGAAAAAGTATCATACCGGCAAACGATTGTTTCGGGATACGGACGACAAGATTATCGGAGGCGTATGCTCAGGTATTGCCGCTTACTTCGGCATCCAGGACCCGCTTTGGGTTCGAATAGCTTTTGTTATCATTGGCCTGACAGCCGGATTTGGTATTCCGATGTATATCATATTGTGGATCATTATTCCGGAAGCTCAATCTGCAGCAGATCGCTTGGCCATGCGTGGCAGGCCGATCAATGTTTCTAACATTGCCGAAATGATCGAAGAAGAGGTGGAAAATATCTCTAAGAACATTTCGGATTTAAGCGGCAGCTCAAAAAAAAAAGTGGTGGCGAAGCGAAAAAAACTAATGGAAAATCTACCCTTAAGAAAGGGGTTTCACTGCTAGGTGATTTTGTTCTGGGCCTTTTACGGATCATCAAAAAAATAATAAGACCTTTCCTATTCTTAATAGGCGCTTTATTGATCTTTGGTTTAGCGGTTGCCTGGGTAGCATTGATCATAGGATCCATTTTTTCCTATCCGTTCTTTAACTTTCTTATCCCGGGCGCTGCTATCTTTTCTATTTTAGGCATTTTCAATCTGCTCTTCCTTGTCGGTATTCCTTTACTCTCCCTTGTTTTAGTCGCATTAAAGCTCTTTTTTGGGGCCCAGTTCGATGTCCGTTGGAAATCGGGTTTATGGATATTTTGGGGATTGAATTTTGTGAGTTTGTTGTTGCTTGGCTCCTTCACGGCAAGAGACTTCAGCCAGGGCACCGATATTGAATACCGAACAACCACCTGGCAAGGCGCTGATACTCTATATATAGAGATCGAAGAAAACCCTTACAAGGATATGTGGCATATTTTTGACGATGACCTGCAGGTTGATGAAAATCGACTGGTCAGCGGTCACGTTTCGCTGAATATAGAGGAGGCTGAAGGTACCGCCTTTGTCCTTTCGGAGATCCATTCGTCCAGAGGAGGCAACCTGGATGAAGCCAACCAATTGGCAAACGAGATCGAATACCTAGCTCGGCAAGACGGTAATAAGCTCATCCTTTCTCCAAATTTCGTTATCGAAAAAGGGCAATCATGGCGAGGGCAACAAGTAGAACTCGACCTCCAAATACCTGAGGGAAAACATATAATCTGGCCTAAAAAAGCTCGAAGGATTTTACATCGAACGGCTGTCAACCGCCAAATCTCTCATCCCTGGCCCTATTATGACCACTATTGGAAAATGGAGGATGGGCAATTGATCGCTCCCGCCTGGATCAACCGGAATAACCAAACGACCGGTTTCAATAACACAGATTTCAATCAATTACAGATTGATGGTCCATTGGAGGTTACGATTGAGAAGGGTGACAATTTCAAAGTAGAATTGATTGGAAGAGAAACCTATACTGACCAAATTGAGATAGAACAGACAGGGACTATGCTGAACATATATACCAAGCTGAGGAATGCCAACTCGTCTATTCGATTGCACGTTACTATGCCCGAAGTGTCGTCTGTTGCCTTGAGTAATACGAAAGACGCCAATATCAAAGGATTTACCCAGGACGCCATGACGATTAAAGTAGATAATCGCTCCGAGACCTCTGCCTTTATTGATGTCAAGGACCTGACTATCTACCAGGAAGACCGGTCAAAAATAAAACTCACCGGGAAAGGCGAAACCATGAAGGTTAGTATTTCCGATAATGCCTGGTTTGATGCCGATCAATTTGACGTAAAGGTAGCAGATATAAAAGCCGATTTCCCCAACGAATTAAGTCTTTCTGTAACAGATACGCTCCGCAAACAACTCCGGTCGGAGAACAATCTGAGCGTGATCGGGGGGCCGGTGGTTATTAAAGTGGATGCAGGACAGTGATGCTAAGTGTGCCCCACCTATAGGTGTGGCACACCTATAGGTGGGGCACACTTAGCCGCCAGCTACCCTTTCTTATTAATACTACATATAACTATCTACGATGAGACTTTTAAAGAAAATCCTGAAGTGGTTTGGCATTTTCTTGGGTGCCCTATTGCTCCTATTTATTATCTTGCTGATCATTCCTGAAAGGGAAACCGTCCAACCCATACAACCCAGAGCAAATACAGAATATTGGGATATGGCCGAAGGGTTTCGAATTGCTTACTCGCATTTGACAGGTGAGGACGGTCTAAAAAAGAATCCCGTAATTTTTTTACATGGAGGGCCAGGCGGTTATGTTCATTCTAGTATAATTGAAACGCTACAGGGGATTGCCGACAGGGGATACCACGTTTATCTCTATGATCAAAGAGGATCGGGTTTATCGGATCGGTTAAAAAGGTTTTCTGATATAAATTTTGAAAAACATCTATCCGATTTACACGAAATCATTACGCAAAAGATAAAAGCGGAGCAGGTGATCCTGATCGGACAGTCTTTTGGCTGCAACCTGATCGCCCATTATTCGGCCCGGTATCCTGATAAAATAACGAAGATCATTTTTAGTTCGCCCGGTACGTTTTGGCCGAATAAGCAACTAAATGGCAAGTACGTCAATATTGACTCCCTTTACCCTGCACCTGATTCCTTACCATTCGTAAAACCCTACAACTTTATAAAAGATGTAGACAATATGGCTATGAAACCCAAGGCTATGGTTGCAACGCTAGGAGCGCTGCTTTTTGATAAAAAACTGATTTCAGACAAACAAATGGATCGCATGTTAAATACCCTGGCTTCTCAATTTACGAAAGGGATGGTTTGTGATCCGGAAAACGTCCTGCCAGAAGAAGGAGGCGGAGGGCTGTATGCCTTTTTAGCAACCAATAACGCTGACTTGCCAGAGATCAGACACCAGATAAAAGATGTAACCGCTCCTGTTTTGGTCTTACAAGGTCAATGCGAATATCATTCATTTGGTGTAGCTTACGAATATGTCGACTTATACCCAAACAGTAGATATGAATTTATTGAAAACGCCGGGCACGAGATTTGGTGGGAGCAGCGAAAGCTATTTTTAGAGCTTATTGAAGGATTTATCGGGGGATGAATCTAGGTGTGGCACATCTATAGGTGTGCCACACCTATAGGTGGGGCACGTTTAGCATCCCGGCACCTACCAATCCGAATAAATATACTTCCCAATATTTTCTTCCGGAAAATGCGGCGCTATCTTTACCCCCAACAAATCATGGTATACTTTGGAAAGGGTATACATCCACTCCTTGGCTTCATAGCCTACGTATAGCTTATGAAAAGCATAAAGGTCTTTCCTGGCCACATCGAAATAAATCTTTCGTTTGATCTTGGAGTAATTGCGAATGGCAGCGCGGAGATCTTTGTATTTACGGTTGTGACTCTTATCGGCATTGTAGGTGGGCAGGCCTTTTGACATGTTGATATTCTGCCAATGATAAGCCATAGGATTGTTGTACCAGCGCGGGAAAGAGCAGGTGGCAAAGCCGCTTTCAGAAGTCATAATCCCCGTTAAAAAAACGGGGTTAATCCCTTGCTCTCGGCATTCGTCAACAATTAAATTGGCCATTTTGTGAGGTGTGAGCATTTCTTGCCCGTCAATTTTTTCTTTAAAATACAGACACTCCGGAAAGCGGTCGTGGATGTATTCAGCCAAAATGATTTTAAAAGCATCAGAGAACACATCTAATTTCAAAGCATCCTCTACTTCCGGAATCGTGTAAGTGTGAAATTCAAAATTGGCCGCATTGGAAGTATCTGGTTGGAGTTTTTCCGTAATAGTGGTATCAGCCGGACGCACACAGCGAAATCCGATATCGTAGTTGTAATGATCCGGAGAGGCATAGCTCCGGTTGGAAACGCTCAATTCTTTGGGTGAAATACTACCCCAGGATCCCCCCCTTATTACCTTCACATGACCCGTGTCAGGCCCTAACGGATTAAAAAAGACCTCCGCCCGCTGATAAAACGTAGAATCGTAATTATCGTGACACCAATGCCAATTGTTGCCGCTCATATTGTAGAGACCATAATTATTTTTTTTCTGGCTTTGTACATTAGCCAGCCGCCACCAATCGCCTTTTTTTACACCCCGTTCATTATCGTAATTGGCAAATTCCGGATTGAATTCATTCCCCCAGGGATAAGGCTTTTGCTCCAGCCCTCCCCTGGCTGCATATTCAAACTCCGCTTCTGTAGGGAGCCGATAACCATTGGACGTTGGATTAAAAACCCAGGCAGGATAGCCCCATTTATCGTTGTAGTCAGCCTTAGTATAAGCTGGTTCCAGCCCTTCCAAAGCGCTTCGCCAATTGCAAAAATTGACGGCATGATACCAGCTCAGGCCCGTCACCGGCTGATCGGGGCGGTTATAAGTTTCGTAAAGCCAGTAACGGCTCACCGGACCTCCGTCAGCCACATACTTTTTAAAATCCGTATACGTCACCGGCGTTTCATCCATGTAAAAAGAATGTACCAATACTTTATGAGTGGGTTGCTCATCTGCATCTCCCGTGCTATCTCCCATTATGAAATTCCCACCAGGTATCAGCTTCATCGTTTTAACCCCTTCAATTTGCTTTGGCAAACCGGAAAAAGTAGCTTCTTTTTTTAGAAATAGTTCCTCTGGAGAAGGAGGCTCCTCTTCAGCTGATGGATTGGAACAGCTCCAAATAATGGAACAACAAAGAATAAATAACAGGCTATTTCGCTTCATGGGTGTTGAACTATTGAATCGTTTTAAATTATCTCGACAAGGCGAAAAGGTTTATGGTAAAAAAGTTTAACTTTTCATGCTCTGATCATCTTGTTGTCAGGTCTTCTTGTCCTCTGGTATCTTACCATTCTCTAAATTTCCCATTTTCCTACTTTCCCTTTATTCTAACCGTGTAGAATCTGTTCCGGTCAACTGCTGCATTTTCAAACTCGTCATTATATTCCTTAAAATATTCCCGGTTGTCAGCAATACCGTTTGTAGATTTTTGGGAGCTTCGATAGCTGAACCCAATGATCTCATCATCCCGCACGATCCAGTTAAGGAAGACCGCGGAGTGGCCTGACTTCGTACGCCAGAATTGGATAAAATCGCCGGGGAGGGCCGCTCCGAAGGGGATAGAAGTGCCGAGTTTATTCCGGATCAAGGTATAGCGACATTGCTCTTCAGCACTTTCCGGGGTAGCCCCATACCATTCACGTCGAATTTGCTTGACCTGATCGACAGAGAGGTGGTCAAGCAGTCCATTTTTCTGCAGCACTTCATATACTACCGCAAAAGTAAAGCCACTGCAATAAGTCCCTTTTGCACTTCTATCGATGATGAGTTGGTTATTAAACCTCACCGGAACTGGCGAGCCTGTACTTTTCCAATAATACCCGCCACCGTCTTGATAGCTGCGGGCTGCTTTCAGAACATCCTGATTAAGATCCTGAGCGATGAGCACAGTGACAGAAAAGAACGCGAAAAGAAAGGATAGAACTGGTTTCATTACAAATTGATTTACTACGAAATTTAACGTTGAGCTATTGGTTTATATTGGTTTTGAAGCTTGGATACTTAAAGCGTGCCCCACCTATAGGTGTGGCACACGTATAGGTGTGCCACACCTAAATGCCCCCCTTACCGCACCACCATATTCCTGAAATTACTATTGCGCCCGATAAACCATCCCGAACGGATGCCCAACCGAAACCGGTAATCCTCCCCGGGTTCTTTTGGGGTTTTAAACTGGATCGTCGTTTCATATACCTCGCCCGGATCGAGCTTTTCCAAGGGCCAATTGGCTAAAATGGTGGCACACGTTTGACGTTTCCCATACCAAAACAAACAATATTCCAATTTCACGGGCATCTTCGGATTTTGATCGAAGCGCACTGTTTTTGCGGTAGGGTTGGTAATTTGTATAGGCAGGGTAATTGTAGAGTCCGGGGCAAACTCAAAATCATATCCTTCAAAATCAATCTTCACCCGGTTGTAATACCTGAAATTGATTGCGGTATCGATACCCATAGGAGCTTGCCGCTCAAAGGTGATCGTGTCGCGCTTTGGATGTAAGCCTTTCAGCATGACGACGGTCTGTCCCTGTAGTTTTTCTTCCTCTTCAATCATCAGATCGTACTGCTTGCCGGCATAGGTAACATCATTGACTGCATGGGCAAACTTTCCGGAGTAAAACATATACTTGGAAGGAGATTGAAAGGTATTGAAAAAGACAACCGGCATATCTCCGGCACGCTCCGCTATCTTTTCCGCCCAATTGTCCCAGCCATGAAATTCATTGCGCGGATTTACACCCGGAGGCAAAAAATTGACCATCATAAATATCCTGAAAACAAAGATCAGGATCAGGCTGGGAATAGCCAACCCAACCACCCATTTCCACAACTTTTGATGTGCCTCTATATTGCGATACCCCAGGTAAAGTAACGGCAAGATCGCCATCACCGTCCAATTCGGTTCTATTCTTCCTCTAAAACTTTGAATCAAAAAGAACCCAAAAAATCCATAAAAGCATACCTTCAAAACACGCTCGAAGCTGCCTTGCGTCTTATACCTAACGGCATTTCCAAACAATAGAATACTGATCAAAGGCCCAAAGACCAGCAGTTGACCGAGGATATAATTGACAAAAAACATGGGGGTATAAGGCACTTTCGAGCGATCTCGAAGTTGATATTGAAAAGTCGGAAAATCGTGGCTGTATTGCCAATACAAATGCGGGATCAGGAGCAAGAGCACCAAGACGGGTATCATCCAAAACGTCCACCGCCTAGCCACTTTAATGTATCCTAAAAAAGCAAAAAAGACCACCAGGGCGCCGTGGTATTTGCTGTACGCCATACCGGTGATCATCAGCACCAGGATCAACGCCGTTTTCCAGCTATCCTTTTCCAGATAAGCTCTGTAGAAATAGAAGAAGGCAACCGAAAAGAGCACCAGCGGAATATCCGGCACGGCAATAAACCCGCCCACATGCATGATCACACAAGAAAAAGCAACCGTAAAAAATAAGGCCGTATGCTGAGGCTGAATAATCTTATACAACAACCAAAGGGTAAGCACTCCCGAGATAACAATCCATAGCCGAACGCCCAGCTCATTCTGAAAAAGCACATAGCCTGCCTTGACTAAAATAGCAATAGCCGGCGGATGATCAAAATACCCCCAATCCAGATCGGTACCATACATCCAATAGTAGGCCTCATCGTGGATAAGCTCGGTAAAAAATGCCTGTATGAGGTTGATGACCAACCAGAAGATCAGGTAAGGTGTGGGCGAGGAAGGTAATCTGTCGAGCAATCTGGTCATCTACAAGTTAATTAATATGTTGAGTCGTTGAACCGTTGAACCGTTGAACCGTTGAACCGTTACGTCGTTTTGCTGCAAAGCTATTGAATTTGGAGAAAAAACAGGGATTAAAAAGGGAAATTGTGGTTAGTAGAAGGATTGAGTGGGTAGTTCTTAGGATATTTAGGGATAAGGTATATAGGATATAACCGCATTAGGTTCGGTTTTAAAGATGTTCTCTTCAATTAGATAAAACTGAAATGATAAAAATCAAAATGAAGTATGCAATTTTAAGCGGACTTTTGACACTCTTTTTTTGTGGATGTGAAAAAGAAAAAAACCCATGTGAAATACCCAAAGAAGGTAAAAATTACATGCTTAGCGATTCTGCTAAAACTTATGTAAGCAACTACAATGGCACAGATAGAATAATTTTCAAAACACTGAATGGCGATGAAATTTCTTTTAATGTAATTGAGAAAGACACGATTGACTCATATACTGTACCAGTTGCTTGTGAAGTGGACACTCTTCAAGGTCAGTTAGTTAGGGGCACTTCCCAATTTTT
>CAZHOV010000204.1:0-9056 GCA_964534315.1 uncultured Saprospiraceae bacterium
TCAAATTCAAGAGTTCTTACGACAAATGCTTGAATAGTTTTCCGTAGTTTTCAAATTCTTAATAAAAACAAAACACCTCTCCCGACCCCTTTAGCCCTGAAAGACTGCGTTGGACCGGATAGGTTTTTCTAAATATTAATGATCAAAATGTGAATATTCGAACCTCACGTTAACTTAAAGAAAAAAACATTGCCTATGCCCAGATAATGCAGGTTGTTTTTTTCCAAAAAGGAAAACCCTATTACAGATGAATATTAATTTTTTTTAATCACAATTAATTTTCTCAAATGAAATCGATTATCCAAAGTATTTGATCCATACAGATAGGTTTTTTGTTTTGAGACGCCCTCTTTTTCTTTTCCCAATAATAATTTAACATGATCCATCCTGATACAAAACTGGAATTTATTGACGATCAAAAAGGCTATGGCATTTTTGCCACTGCTTTTATTCCAAAGGGTACTTTGGTATATGTTAAAGATTTACTAGAGATCGAGATCACTCCGGATGAGTTTATTCATCAACCCAAGGCCTACCGCGAAATTATTGAGAAATATACCTACATCGATGAGAAAGGCAACCGGATATTAAGCTGGGACCTGGGTAAATATGTCAATCATTGCTGTAATGCCAACACCATCAGCACCGGTTATGGTTTTGAAATTGCCATTCGGGATATTCTCCCAGAAGAGGAAATAACGGATGAATACGGACTGTTCAATTTACAATACGAGATGGAGGTATTCTGTGGAAAAAACTGTTGCAGAGAAAAAATTAAAAAAACAGACCTCGACAACTATGCTGATCTTTGGGATAAGCAAATAAAAAGTGCATTAAAAAACTACCAAAAGGTACCTCAGCCCCTTAGTAGCTATTTGGGAGAAACTACCAAAGCTGATTTGGCCGCCTATTTCTGCGATCCCCGAAAATATCAATCAGTAAGAAGGCTGAAATTTAACTCAAATCCAACAATTTCGCCAGTAATTTCCTGGCCCTCGTCAAACGCATTTTAACGGCCGATTCGGATAAATTTAGTTGTTCCTGTAGTTCTTTGATCGATTTTTTTTCAAAATATCTGGCAATCACCAGTTCTTTGATTTCTTCCGGAACGCCAAGGACAACTTCTTCCAGTTTGTCTAATAGCTTTTCACGATCCATGGCAGCTTCTTCATCAAAGAATTCTTCTTCCAGGTTGTCGAGTTCCTTTTCGTCTACTTTTTTTCCAAGCTTATTAGATTTGAGATAGTCGATACATTGATTCCTGGTAATAGTAAACAACCAGGAATCAAAGGTGTCCGGATTTTTCAGGTTGGCCAGGTTCTCTAAGACTTTCAAAAAAACGTCTTGGGTGATATCCTTGGCCATGTTCTTTTCTTTTACATAGCCCAGGCAATAATGAAATACTTTCTTTTCACACAAAAGATAAACCTCTCCCAAAAGATTAGCTTCTTTTGTATCCAGGTATTTACGCACAAGGGATCTTATGTAAGAAGGACTGTTCTTCTCCACTGACAAAAAATTGATTATTCCTGATTATTATCAGAAGACTTGTATTTCGCTGAATTTTCATATCTCTTCGGAATGGCAAACAGTTGATCGTCAATCGTAATATTTTCTTCAAAAGCAGTCGCTTTTTTGATGGAGAGATCGCCGGGATCAGGAAGTCCTTTTGTTTCTGTTTTAAGCTCAACACCCTTGTAACGCCAGGACTTTTCATACCCTTCAATGTTCTTACCACCTTTCACCATTTTCACATCTATCTGATACACTTCACATGGTTTGTTCAGTAAGTTAACGGTATCGGGAAGTTTTTTGCCTGAAACCGGTTTTGAGATTCCTTTGAGCAGAAAGGGTTTTTCGGATACTTCTGTGTATAGTTCCCGAAGATGGTTAAATTCATGACCTGCTTCCAGATCCCAGGTGTAAGTCTTGTGTTCGGTATCGGTTTTAATATTCATAATCATCCGGTTTCCCCATTTCTCGAATAAGATTTTATCGGTTCGAACGACATTGCCGCGGTTAGTGTATTGATAGACGATTTTCCCGGAAGGGATGGAAGTAAATCTGGTGAGTTGTTCTTCTTGGCTTTCGATGGAATCTTGACTCTCAGCATCCGCTGATAGATCTCCAGAAGGCTTTTTTTCGCCATTACAACTGGTCAATAATAAGATAAGGAGGAAACTAACAAATAAGGGTAACTTCATAATTATTTTTTTTGAGCCCCAAATTTAAAGGAAAAAATTAAAAGAAGGCGGCCCGTGTTCAAAAATGAAACGGGCCGCCTTCTTTTAATTTTTTAGACTGCTTTATATGGATCTATTAAGCGTCGTTATCGCCGTAATTTTCTTCTCTATATATGGCGTTTAAAATTTCATTTCTGCGCTTAACAGAAGGCTTTGTGAATTCTTTTCTTCTTCGAATCTCTCTCAAAACGCCTACATTCCGATACTTTCTGCGGTATCGCTTTAAGGCTTTTTCAATGGATTCATTATCTTTTACATCTACAATGATCATATAAATACTATGTTTTAGGTTTAAAAAAATGCGAAATTTGTTGAAATTAAGTGCTCCTAAACGCTTTCCGATCATATTTTTTCATCGAAAGGTTGAATTTTTTCACTTAAAACTTCCCAAATACCCAGCCTTAGTAAAAAGATTAAAGGACAGCAAATTTAAAATCGTTCCTTCAAAGGGTAGTTCAAAAATATTGAAATATCGGAGAGCGTCTTAATAACACTTAATTCCAAAAAACTTAACGTGTAGACCTAAAGAAAAGTTCCCCGAATTTTTCAGAAAAGATTGATTGGGACTGCAAAGATAATAGGAAAACTTAGACTACTAAATTTTCCTACTACTTAAATAGGTAAATATAAACAAACCTGCATTCCGTATTTTAAGCTTCCTGCTCCTCTTCTACAGGTTCTTGGGTATCTGCTGGGATTTCATTTCCCTCATCGTCATATAGCGTACCCTTCGGCGTTTTTTTAGAAAACGCGATTACGGCAACGACTACAGGGATGGCAAATAGCGCCAAAACTGTTAAAAACATAAGGGTATTTGCTTCAAACCAGTTTACCAGAAACATAATTCAAGTTTTTATTTTGAGAAAAAGAAAATTTCTTGTTAATCCAAATCTGAGAGGTATTTTAATTTCAGCGATAATTTTAGATAATTTTTTGAGTCTTGAGATTGATGTTTATCAATTCATATAATGATATTTATCACTCAGCAAAAAAGATATCAAATCGATCCAGATTAGCCTTCGAACGAAATAAATCCTAATCTCACATTTATTGCCAATTCTTTTTTAATAGATCCCCCATATCTTTCAAATCCTGAGGACGGATGCCTCTGGGCAGTTTAAACTTGTCTGCTCCTATACTGGCATCAGGTTTAAACTTGGTTGCCGTAGATCCGGTTGTTACTTTTTTTCCATTAGCAACTAGCTCGCTCTGAGCCTTCAGAATTACCCGCTTGTACAACCAGGAAGTAACGGTATAGTTATTCCCTTTTTTGGTTACTCTTACCTCACAAGGATAGCCCAAGATATTTTCCTTTTCTTCTTTAACCGTTATGTTATTTTCTTTCAAAAACTTCCTGGCCTGCTGTTCATCACCAAATTTCTCCACCAACTCGTCAAACATGAAAACTGCCTTTTTATTAGGCCGTGCCATCTTGCTTCCTATTTTCTGAACAACATCATCAACCATGTAAATCACATTTTCATCAATGATACTCACCGATTGTAATTCACCATTTTGCTTCGTGTAAGTATATCTGGCCTCTTTATTTCCCCAATCATCAAAGTACATGACTTCCAATACCTCTTCTCCCTGGACAGTCGACTCATACTCCACAATTCCGGATTCTAACTGGTACACCTTGGTAACATTTTCGGGGCGATTTTTACGCTGCGGTTGCTCCTGGCTATTATCCGGAGACGGGCTAATAATATTTTTAACCTTCTCTTCCTTTTCGTTTGATTTCTTTTCAGAACTACAACTAAAGAGCAGAGGAAGGAAAAGAGCCAGATAAATAAAAATCAATCGTTGCATAATTTTTTTCTTGCAAAGGTAAGTATTCGTTCCAAAGTTTCGAATTGAAGCCATTTGATAGCTTTCCAGGTTGTTCTTTTTCCGGGATTACATTTATCATGTGCAGAAGGAGACAAAAGTCATTTTTTATTTGTGTTTTGAATGTTAAGTTAATGTAAATTAATAAACACGTGATATGAAAACAATGACCACCAAAGAGGTAGTAGAACAAAACAATAATATAGAGCAAATCATTGATACCGTACAGGAAATTATTGATTTTTTGAAATTTAAAGAATCAGAGTTTTCTAATGTTTTGAATGATGTTCATCCTCACTATCTCAAAAGCGCCAAAAACCTTATTCATTATTTGGGTTTAAGGACCTTTAATTTGAATGATATGCAAGCCAAATTGAGTATGTTGGCGATCTCCTCCGCGGCACACTCTGAAGGATATATCATGTCAAATCTTTACAATATTCTCCGATTGCTTAAATTACTCAACGGAGATATTTTACCTGAAATCAACGGTACTGCCCAAGAACTGTTAAACTGTATGGATACCAGAAAAACCTTACTGGAACACACTTTAGACTTATTGGGCGATTGCACTCGTGAAAACTGCACCAAAATAATGGTCACTATGCCAACAGAAGCTGCCGATAATGAAGAGTTGATCAATGCTTTGTTGAGAGAAGGCATGGATATTGCCCGTATCAATACCAGCCATGATAGTGCTGAAGACTGGGCGGATATGATCCAAAATATCAAAAAAGGACATAAGATCACCGGTAAACCTTGCCAGATCTACATGGATCTTTCAGGCCCCAAATTGCGTACTGATCGGGTATTCCGGTATAAACGAAAAAAGAAAGAAAAGGTAGAAAAGAAAAAGGGCATCACCCTTTTCCATGGCGACATTGTTTGTATATTGAAGGATCCTTCCACTTTCAAAGTTAACTTCTACAAGATTAAGAATACTAAAGTATACCCTTATTATGTGTCTACTACGCTATCAGAGGCATTTGAACAAGTGAAGGAAGGCGATCGTATTTTCTTCGATGACGGCGCAATTGGAGGTATTGTTCTCGACAATACCATTGAAAACGTAATTATCGAAATTACGCATGCCGGTATAAACGGAAGTCGATTGAAAGCCGATAAGGGCATTAATCTGCCAGATACCGAATTAGCGCTCCCCTCGCTGACTGAAGACGATTTGAAGAATATACCTTTTATTGCCAAAAACGCAGATATTATTGGCTACTCCTTTGTTAGAAGGCCTAAAGATGTCCGATCACTTCAAAAAGAACTCAAAAAAGAAAACAGAGAGGATATCGGAATTATCCTAAAAATCGAGACAAAAGAGTCTTTTGAAAACCTTCCCAAACTATTACTTACTGCAATGAAAAACCCAAAAGTGGGGGTTATGATCGCCCGCGGCGACCTTGCCGTTGAGGTAGGGTTTGAGCGGATCGCTGAAGTGCAAGAAGAAATCCTTTGGATTTGCGAAGCAGCCAATATCCCCGTAATCTGGGCGACCCAGGTACTTGAAAAATTGGCTAAAACCGGCGTGGCCAGCAGGGCCGAAATTACCGATGCCGCCATGTCGGGAAGAGCCGAGTGCGTTATGCTCAACAAAGGCCCTTACATCGTAGATGCTGTTAAAACACTGGTAGATATTATCGACCGTATGGCACGCCACCAATTTAAACGCAAAGGTAATCTGAGACCATTAAGTGTGGCGCAGAAATTTATCAGAATAACTTAATTTCCAGAGGACAGGAGGACCAGAGGACAAGGATAAATACTTTTCCGTATCTTTGTCCTCCTATTTTTAGTCGCCTGGTCGCCTGGTCGCCTGGTCGCCTGGTCGCCTGGTCGCCTGGTTTTTCGTTATGATCTTCGCCAATGTCTTTTTACCTTTGTCCTGCCTGATCAAATTGAAGCTATACTTCAATCATTCATTATTTAATACACTGTAATTTAAGCTAAACCTTATTATTGTCATGAAAAAAAGTGGAATTTTCTTTTCATTTATCCCCTTATTGTTTGTCTTTCTGAATTATGCTACTTCGCAATCACCGAATCAATATCCCGATAAACTCGTTTTCGAGTCTTTGAGCGATATGGATGATTCGCGGGTTGGCATGGGGCATTGCACAGACGGTAATTATATTTATCTGGGCCCCGGATATGGCTATCGGATACAGCACGATAATATTCTGCTCTTTGATCCGGCCAATGATTCCTGGATGGTCTTAGCATCAGGCTTACTTCCCACCCATTTCAATTCAGTGGAGTTGATTGGTCAAAGACTCTATATCTTTGACGGTGTGCACGGCACGCTTGAAAATGGCGAATTGGCCTACGAGATGAATTATTCAATTGAAATTTACGATCTCAATGAAGGCAAATTGATTATGGGACCAGGAAATCCTTTCCCTTCCCGCTATGCCGGATCGGCAACCTGGGAAAAAAACCTGTATAAATTCGGAGGCAGCAGTTCTTACAATGAAGCAACCGGCAAAGGCACCTACACGAACCAGCTAATCGTATACGAAACCGACACCAAGCGTTGGTTTATGCTGGCTCCTATGCCTGAGGCCAAGGAAACTGAAGGCGTCGTAATCGACGGTGTGCTTTACACCATAGGAGGATTTAATGGCCAAGCCTCCGACCGCATCGACGCCTATGATATCCTTACAGATACCTGGGAACAAGTAGGCGCATTACCAACCCCTGTATCCGCCCATTCCTTGGCCGTCCACGGCAACAATATCTGGGTAGTAGGTAATGCCGATGACCCGTCCTTTTTGGGGTATTTTGACACCCAATCCAACATCTTCAAAAAAATAGATTCTAACTTAAAAGGCAGAAAACACGGAGGTGCGGTTGTTCTGAAAGATAAATTATACGTCTTTGGCGGGAAAGGAAAATCAGATGAGCTTGATGCATTTCACAAATCTATTCAAGTCGCTAATCTAAAGGAATAATTGCTCGCAGAGCTGCAGGGCTCTCCGGGGGGGGGCTCTGCCAGCCCTGCAGCTCTGCGAGCAATTATTCTTTCCAAATCATCCCGGAGCCCACATAATTTTCACGGCTACTCCAGTTTGGGAAACGCCAGAAACGCTCAGAGCGTTCTTCTTGCACATCGCGATCGTCGATAAATAGATTATACCGAATACCCCTCCAGTCTTTACCTTGGGTGGCTTCAATCATAGAAGTTGGGATGGCCAATTCCATTTGATAACCGGTTGGCGTAGAGATGCACTTCCACTGAGTGGTTGCCGGAAGAGGTGTTTCTGTATATACTTTGGAAGGCATATTTTGATACTCAGGAGTAACCCGAAAGATGATCTCGTTTCGATACCACCGCTCCCCTCTACTCATCGCGGCCTTAGCGGGATTTTTATTGCTCATGACAAAACTGATGCAATCCTGGTACCATACTGCTTCCGAAGTGTCGGTGAAGACCCTATCATCCGTTACCTCTACTGCCACATACAAAAAATCTTCATCGTAAGCTAAATCGTACCGGGCCTTCATGTCATTAGCATCGTTTCCTAATACTTGACCGCCTAATGATTTCCACTCGTCCAAATTTCCGTCTATTTCAATGTCCCCTTCTGCCTTACGCAAAAAGGTTTGAGGAAGCGGTTTGACATTTAGTTTGACCGGAATAGTGATGCCTTTTTGATCATCCAGATCAAAGGATAATTCTGTAGTGAGCGTAATCGGGTCCAGGTCTTTAACAAGGATTTGCTTTCGAGGATCCAGATTTAACCAGATATCTCTGACCGAATTAGGAGGTAATTCTACATAATTCGTATCTAAATCTCCATAAAGATCCCAGCTAAATCCTTCTTTCAAAGTAGCTTTCATAGGAATATTTTCATCATTGGTCAACCGCACTCGCATTTTACCTCCCAAAAAAGTAGAAACACCGGTATACATAGGCTCTACCGAAACTGCATTTCCTTTGGAAAGCGCTTCAATAAAGGAGTAGCTCTTTTCGGTTACCACATTCTCATCCCATATTCCATCCAGAAAAAGGTTCGCTAAAATTGGCCCGTCTTCGGTCATCGTTACCCACAGAACATGGTCGAACTGGCCGAATCGAGCTCCCCGCAACCCGCTTCCGCCGCCGGTAGTGGCCAGCATAAAATATTTACCATTATTGCGCTCGTACTTCACATAATGGTGATGATGACCAACGAAAACGGTATGTTTCCGGCTACTCAGTAATTGCTCCACATCCGGCCAACGCTTAGTGTCTTCCAAAATCCAGAGAGGTTGATGCATAAAAACAAGGGTCCACTTCACTTGTTGGTTCTGGTTTAATACCTTTTTGACATATTCAAACTGCTCATCAGAAATAGTTCCCCGATTCGATCCTCTTCGCTGATCTTCCGAATTCAGACAAAGGAAAAGAATGTCTTTATAAATAAAATGGTAATAAGTCCTTCCAAAGCGTTCTTTATATAGGTCTTCCATGACCTGGTTGGTGATATCATGATTACCGGGTACATAAAAAAACGGCATATCCAATTTATTGACAAACCCGTCAAATTCATTCCACTGCCGGACGAGTTCAATAGTATCTTCGGTATACCCCTCAATCAAATCTCCGACACTCATGACAAATTCAGGTTGCAGAAGATTCAGCTTGTTAACGCCATCCTCAAAAACACCGGGCCGATGCCCGCCGGTACGGTCAGTCACAATAGCAAATTGAAACTGGCATTGCTTGTTGTTCATCTCCAGACTCGTCCAGGGATTAACCTCCTGAATACCATCAATGTAAAACTCCTGATTGACAATGCAATCCTCCTGGGCATATGCTTGAAAGAAGGAAAAAGAGAAAAGAAGCGTAAATAAAACAGTTATAAACTTCATGAGTATGGTTTTGATCAACTAAGCGGCAAATCAAAATTGCTTGTATAATAATTTGTTCAAATGAAATGGACTGAATAATTGAATACTTGGAAATTACAGTAAAGGACGCAAATTTTTTATTAA
>CAZHOV010000205.1:0-9049 GCA_964534315.1 uncultured Saprospiraceae bacterium
TTTAGCTAAGTAACGATTTATTTTAATATGTTTTATTTCACTTTTTAAAAAAAAACTACGTTTTCCGTAGTTTTCAATTTATAATAATCTTTATAATTCATATGGATGTTGTTGGATATTATTCTTTTTAAACAAATTAATTATTATGGTAATGAAAGCTATTAGGATAACAAAATAGATAAGTTTTCTAGATTTATTAAAAAACATTCCTCTCTATGAAAAAATATCTACTTTTTTTTGCAAGCCTTTTTATCTTTCAATTAAGTGTTACCGCTCAAAACCAGATAATTCTGGATATCCATCACAAGCTTGGAGATGCTGATTTTTCCTTAAACGCTCCCATGAAGAACAATATCGGTCATGATTTTATGATCGACCGGATGGAATACTACATGTCTGGAATTTCTATTCTGCACGATGGCGGTACGGAAACCTTAATTGAGGATTTTTGGCTGTTGATCGATGCTAATAAAGGGGAGCAGGCGCTGCTGGGGACTTTTAATATAGACGAAGTAGGAGGAATCAAATTTCATATCGGGGTGGATTCTGCCCATAATCATTTAGATCCCGCACAGTATCCCGCTCAACACCCTTTAGCTCCTCAGTTTCCTTCCATGCATTGGGGCTGGATTGCCGGCTATCGGTTTATCGCGCTGGAGGGGTATGGCGGAAGTAATTATGACCAGGCGCTTGAATTGCATGGACTTTGGGATCACAATTATTTTGAGAATGAGATTCCTGTTAGCGCTTCCGCTGATAATGGAGTGATCACGATTAATCTGGATGCAGATTATGTTCGTGCACTCGAAGATATAGAAGTCAACTCCGGGGCGATTGATCACAGCAGCGATTTTGAAGCGTTGGAAGCTCTCGAAAACTTTAGAGATTATGTATTTACCGCCTCTGCCACTACCACCACGACCGAAGATATCGCTAATATTCAAACCTTTGAAGTGTTTCCTAATCCCGCCTCCGGCGGTATTTCTACGCTACGCTTCGAAGCCTACACGGCCCGGGAATATGAGGTTTGGATTACTGACCTTCTAGGACAACCTGTACAGCATTTCGAGCTACCTAATGGCGAAACCGCAACCGAACTAACCTTTGATCAGTCGGGACTGTATTTTGTCAGTCTGATGCAAGCAGGACAAGTGGTTATGACCAAAAAGCTGGTTGTTCAACGATGAACAAAAAGGCAGGTGCTATATCATGGGTGTTTATCGTTGTCTTATTGACCTTTTTGTGGGCCTGTCAAAAAGAGGAATCCATACCTGAGCCTGATGATTTCCCTGATATTATGGAAATGCCTAAAGGGTTTCCTGAACTGACCTTCCCCGAAGGCAACGAGTTTTCTATGGCACGTTGGGCATTGGGAAAAAAATTATTTTTCGAGCCTGCCCTATCTGCTGATAGTTCCATCAGTTGCGCTTCGTGTCATCGCCCTCGTTTAGCCTTTAGCGATGATCTGCCGGTAAGCCCCGGGGTGGAGCAGCGACCTGGAACCCGCAATTCCCCTACTTTGGCAAATATAGGCTATAATCCTTATTTTATGAGAGAAGGTGGCGTACCCACGTTGGAAATGCAAGTACTGGTGCCTATTCAGGAACACAATGAGTTCGGCTTCAATGTGGTATTGATCGCTGAACGACTGAATCAGAATCCTACGTACTTGAAAATGGCAAGGGAAGCGTACGACCGGGATTCGGTTGATGCTTTTGTTATCACCCGCGCCCTGGCCTGCTTTGAGCGAAGTTTGTTAAGTGGAAATAGCTCCTATGATCAATATGTACATCAGGGCGTGAAAGAAGCCCTCTCTCCAGCTGCAAAAAGGGGGATGGAACTTTTTTTCAGCGAGCGAACCAACTGCTCGACCTGCCACAACGGAATAAATTTTTCAAATTACGCTTTCGAAAATAACGGATTGTATGAGGAGTATGAAGATGTGGGACGGTTTCGCGCAACCAAAAAGGAATCAGATAGGGCGTCATTCAAAGTTCCTGTGCTGCGTAATGTTGCCTTAACGGCCCCTTATATGCATGATGGTTCTTTAAATACGCTTGAAGAGGTGGTTGAGCATTATCAAACAGGTGGGACGAACCATCCTAATAAAAGCCCGTTGATCCAACCACTGGATCTGACCGAAACGGAAAAGAAAGACCTAATCGAATTTCTAAAATCGTTGACAGACCATCAATTTGTCAATAATCCTGTTTTTCAACAATAATTAATGAAGATGTTTAGAAAGCAATATATACTCATTTTTACTCTGGGGCTACTCATTGTTGTCGCCTGCAATAAAGATGAAGAAGAACAAACTGCTGAACCTATTATCCCCGCTACCTATGACGATACGCCATATGTGTTAGCATATGGAGCCTTGCCTGACCCCAAATTACCCGAGGATAATCCGCTAACGCAGCAAGGAGTGCAATTGGGTAAAATGCTATTTTTTGAGAAGATGCTTTCCAGAGACGGGTCTCAAGCCTGTGCAGATTGTCATCAGCAAGAGAACGGTTTTAGCGATCCCGCTCAATTTTCTCTTGGGGTCGATATGCTACCCGGAAAACGACATTCTATGTCGATTTTTAATCTGGCCTGGCACGATAATGAGTTTTTCTGGGATGGAAGGGCGCCTTCACTACGGGAGCAGGCTTTAATGCCCATTGAAGATCCGTTGGAAATGGATGAAACCCTGGAGAATGTCGTAGCTAAGTTGAGTGCGTCTCAATTGTATAAAGACCAATTCAAGAGAGCCTTTGATTCTGAAGAGGTCACTGCTGAGAAAATAGGGCTGGCTCTGGAGCAGTTTATGCTAAGTATTGTTTCTTATGATTCCAAATACGATAAATATATAGCAGGCGAAGTGGAATTGACGGAGAGTGAACTGCGAGGAAAAGCCTTATTTGAAACCGAATATAACCCATTCTTCCCTGAGTTTTCAGGTGCCGATTGCCAACACTGTCATGGGGGAGCTAATTTTGAAAATGACCGATATATGAATAACGGCTTGGATACCGACGACGATATGGATGATCTCGGAAGAGAACTGGTCACCAACGATCCAAGCGACCGGGGCAAATTCAAAGTGCCTACCTTAAGAAATATTGCAGTTACTGCTCCCTACATGCACGACGGTAGGTTTCAAACGCTGGAAGAAGTGGTTGATCATTATAATGAAGGCATCCAAGCATCCGCTACCGCCGATCCAACCGTCTTAAATACCAAAGAAACTGGTTTATTCCTTACTGAGCAGGACAAACAGGATCTGATCAACTTTTTAAAGACCTTGACGGATGAGCGGTTTTTGACGAATGAAGCTTATCAATCGCCGTTTTAAGGATAATTTAAAATGGGGAAGGCTCATTAGTCAATGAGCCCTCCCAAAGAAGAAAGTCTGGTGGCTCGTAACACCAAAGGTGTTATGAGACACCTTCATCCTATTCCTTCACCATCTTCTCAATAGCCCATTGGTCGCCTTTAACCAATTCCATAAAGTAAATGCCGGAAGGCAGATTAGAAAGATTTATTTGTTGGTCGCCATTGTTGAAATAACGCACAACTTGTCCGGATTGATTGATAATGCGGACCTGATCCGGAACGATTCCAGAAATGAAGACCTCTCCTGAAGTTGGATTCGGATAGATATCCACAGGAGTCTGTATCAGATTCTTAGTAGAAACAAATTCGGAATAGTCCCAAAGCTCCACATAACCTGTACCGCCAGTTGCCGGAGTAAAGCCTAACGCAATTGCCCCAACAGCCAGTTTGGTTCCGTCTGACGACAGGGAGACTGATTGCCCAAAATAGTCATCTCCGTCAATTCCTTCTAGTTCTTCACCTAGAAGCTCCCAATCTCCATTTTGAAATTCCAAAACCACTGCTGATCCCGAGAATCCACCACTAGCTACATTTCCAATAGCCAAACGATTACCATTTCCGGAAAAAGAAAAGAAGTCGGGAATACCTCCACCATTGACTGCAGAATAGGAAATCGTATCTCCTGCCAGGACCCATTCATCATTTTGTAGCTCATAGACCAAGACAAGGGAGTCTCCGATGCTGTAGTTAAAGGTCCAACCAACTACCCGATCGCCACTAGGAGCCATCGTTGGGCTGTTAAAGTTCCCCCCATCTGGTATTTGTCCTACTCCTGTCCATTCATCATTTTGCCATTCGTAAACGGAAAAGATGTCTGTCGTATTAAAGTTATTAAAGGCAATTCGACTTCCGTCGGCAGAAATAGATACTCCACCTTCGGTAAAGTCCAAATCAAAACCATCTCCCAATTGATTCCAGCTACCGTTATCAAATTCATAAACGGCAACAACACCCGAGGAATCAAAGTTTCCTGGGCCTCCGACTACAATACGGTTTCCGTCATCCGATAAATCCACAGATTGCAACCTTCTTCCAGGTTGACCGTTGATCGTTCCGACTAACATCCATTCGTCGTCGACCCAATCATAGATGCGGACTTGTCCGGCATCCTGACCGCCATCGTCATTTCCCCGTGAAGCGGAAGCTATCCGGTTGCCATCCGCAGAAATAGCTACATCTTCACCAAAGCTTCTGTCAGAACCACTACCAAAGATCGGATCACCAACACGTACCCAGTTGGTATCTTGTAATTCATACACATACATTGCTCCGAGAAAATCAGGGTAGGTCAAGGAATAGCGAGGTTCTCCAATGACTACGCGCGTAGCATCTCCGGAAAGATCTGTACTTGCACCAAATAGGGTGTTTTCAGCATCGGCTTCAATGAGGTCTCCCAATTCGGTTTGAGCAAATACCAAGCTGGTTAAGCTCATGAAGCATAAGATAAGTAGAGTAAACTTGATTTTCATAATAGCATTGTTTAATAAAGAAATAGATTTTAGACAAAGGTATAGCATCGCAAGTGACCTATTTCGTCAAATGAGTCGCATTTTCCGTCAAAATGAGGGATTTTAGGTCAAATTAGTTGTTGAGTAAGTCGGAAGGGAGTTTTCCAAACCGTTTTTTGAAACTTCTGGAAAAAGATCTATGATCATCATATCCTACTTTGGAAGCAACGGTAGAGATTGAATTGTAGGTGCGGTTTTCTAGTAGCGTACGAGCCTGATGGAGGCGGATTTCCTGTAGGTACTTTTTAGGGGTGAGGCCGGTGAGGCGTTTTAATTGGCGAAGGAGGGTGGATTCACTCATGGCAAATGCCTCGGCCAGGTCCGGGATACTTAAGGTGTTATCCCCTATTTTATCTTGTACAAACGTTTCGAATCCTGCCAGCCAATCCCGGTCTTCGGCGCCCATTTCCGGGGAGGCCGAGATATCTTCTCCTCTGCCAATTTCCTGAATCCGCGAAGCCTGGTAAGTCAATAAGTTTTGAATACGAGCCAGTAATTCTTCCTCATCAAAAGGTTTAACGATGTAATCGTCAACACCGATCCGCAGAGCGTGTAGCTTGTCTTTCAATTCAGCCCGGGCTGTGAGCATGATCACAGGCAGGTGCCGGGTTGTATCGTTTGATTTTAATGCACTCAACAATTGAAAACCATCCATGATGGGCATCATTAAGTCAGAAATGATCAGATCAGGTTGAAGGGGAGGTACATCTTGGGTTTTACCCTTTAAAAGCTTAAGAGCCTCCTTTCCATTATCGGCGGTCGAGACTGCATAGTGTTCTGATAGGATAAAGGAAATATAATCCTGTAATTCCGGATTATCTTCAACGATCAAGAGCTTGGGCTTCTTGGTTTTGGCCGCGCCGGGTATACCAGTTGGTATTGGCTCGGTAGTTTCCAATTCAGGCTTGAGGGGTTTTGTGGCTTTCGGTGCCGGGAGATGCTCTTGTACCGCATTGGATTTCATAATTTCTACCGGAAAGGAGACGAGGAAAGTAGAACCCTGGCCAAGCGTACTTTGCACTTCAATTTTTCCATTGAGTAGTTTCGTGTATTCTTTGCAAATAGCCAAGCCAATACCGGTACCTCCATCTGCCGGCTTATCGGGGCGGGAGGTCTGAAAATACCGATCAAATAACTTGGGAATATCTTCAGCGTGAATGCCCTGGCCGGAATCCTCGACGGTCAGCTGGAAGCTTAATTGCGTTAATGCCAGCCCAACCTTAATCCGGCCTTCAGAAGTAGTAAATTTAAAAGCGTTGGAAAGCAGGTTGTAAAGGATTTGTCGTGATTTTTCCTGATCGATGGCGGCATAAATAGTTGAATCTAGCTGGTTATCTATTGTGTAGTGAATGTTCTTTCGTTGCGCAAGCGATTCAAACTGGGCACAGTAGTTGTTGAAAAAGGAACTCAGGTGGGTAGGCTTTTTTTCAACATTTATTTTTCCGATTTCCAATTTACCCAGATCGAGGATTTCGGTTACCAATCGCTCCAGTTGCTTACCGTTATCGGCCGCCATGTTCAGTAGTTTGGATTGTTTGG
Source organism: uncultured Saprospiraceae bacterium (assembly GCA_964534315.1). GTDB lineage: Bacteria > Bacteroidota > Bacteroidia > Chitinophagales > Saprospiraceae > CAZHOV01. The sequence goes on from CAZHOV010000205.1 coordinate 6,426, forward strand.
CCGATAGTTGAGGGTCTTTTAGTACAGAGTGAATAGGTCCAAGAATTAGAGAAATAGGGGTGCGCAGTTCGTGACTGACATTGGCGAAAAACCGGGTTTTTGAGGCATCTAATTGTTCCAATTTTTGGGTTTGTTTCCGGATCAACGTATTTTGATTAGCCAAAACTTTTTTCTGCCGTCGTTGGGTGATAAAGGCAAGGACAAACCCTCCTGCTAGCAGTAGGGCTAGAAAAACAGAAATAAACAATGTGCGCAACCTGCTTTTTTGAAGGGTAAGTTCTAGCTCTTTGTTTTCTTTTTCAGTAGCTAATTGATCTTTTTCCAGTTGCAGATAATAATTCTGAACATCAAAATTTTTGCTTTTAGATTTAAATTTTTCTTGGTGAAAGTATTTTTTTTGAGTAGCTAAAAAGGCCTCTTCATAGCGTTTTTCTTGTGCTGCAAAGTCTGCCTTTATTCCATAGATTTTTTCTAAATGATCGTCCAGATTTAGCGAAAGGGCCAGATTTTCTGCGTTTTTCAGATAAGATTTTGCCAATAGTTGGTTTTCTCTGGCCCATTCCAGAAGAGCAAGATGCCGATAAACATAAATTTCTATCCATTTATCGGGATAGACCTTTAGAAATTCGAGTAACTTTTGGAAATAATGATCGGCGGCTTCCCATTGTTCCAATTCGAAGGGAATGCGGGCACGAGCCAGATATAATCGATTGTAAAGGCCATAGTTTATGTGTTTGGTATCGACTTCGAGGATCTCTTCCAGTTTATCCAGATAATTTGAAGATTGTTCAAATTCTTTTTGACCAAAAAGGGTATAAGCGATCTGGTGATAAAGTAATTTAATAACTGCAGTATCTTTTTGGGCAATCGCTTTTTCCAGTAGTTTTTTCTCCTCAGCATTAATTTCTTTGGCAGACATTAAGGGGGTATAAAACCTTATTTTCAATCGTTCTATATCGATCAATCCTTTTTTATCACCTATGCTTTCCAATAAATTTTTCGCCTTTTCAATATGGATTATTGCCTGCCTGGATAGCCCCATGGCATTAAAAAAGTTACTTAAATCTCTATGGATTTTCACCTTTTTTTTAAGGTTGTTTGTTTTGTCTAATACATTGATGAGTTCTTGTCCAATCTGTACAGCTGTTGGCAGATCGAACTTTTCTTCTAAATGGTAGAAAATCGAAGTAAGGGTCTGAGATTGGCACTCCAGATCTTTACCGCATTTTTTTTGAACTTCTGAAAGAAAAAACTGAAAGGTGCTATCTGAGGATTCTCTAAAGGTATTGTATTCTATAGATGATAATAGAAGAATACTATCCGTTAGAAGCGTAGACTGGGAATGTAGGTTTGGAATACTGCAACTCAGGTAAAGCCCTGAAACTAATATCCAATAGATTCGAATGAATGATAAGAAACTTATCTTAGTCATTCGTTCATAGTATTGGAAAGTATTATATTTAGCAAAGCCCCACATTTTAAAGACCTGTTCCTTAACTGAAAGCAAAAAAAATATTTCTGCCCTTTGGATTTTCTAAATCGATAAGCGTAAAGGTAACATTTCTAAAAAGAAATCGAAGGATGAAGTCTTTAAAATGGAAGCTTTGCGTCAATACCCAAATGTATTCATTTAGACAGTATTGACATTTTCTTACTTGGATAGCATAACTTGCCAGTAGCGGAGATGCTTAAAAGAAGTGGTCTTTTTCTTTTTACGAACTGACTTTTTCCAGCGGTTATGCGCTTTTCGAATACTTTCTGAATTTTTTCCCTGAATGGGAATTCCTGCAGGATTTGGAATAAAACTTAATTCTTTTTCTTTCTTTTCTGATGAGTTAGACATTAAATAAATTTTGTAATAAAAAAATACTGTTTCATGACTTATTGGGGTAAGCCTTCACATAAGGACTTGAGGGTGTTTCAAAACACTATTCGTGTTTCGACACACCAAACTTTCTTCTTTGGGAGGGCTGTTTTTTCTAAAAAAATCATTGATTTTTTTAGAAAAAACAGCCCTCCCAAAATAAAAATTCCTTAGAGGGAGTCTAAAAGACTTTTTAGACGGCCTCAAGCGATTGAAACAAAGGACTACTAATTTTTGTAGGTTTGAAGGAAGTAATCCGATCGGCAGATCAGATCACGCTAGGAGTTACATTCTGGTTGTAGATACTGTAAGTACCTGCGTCTACACCACTTTGAAAAATCTCTTTATTTAACTTAGAAATTTGACCTGTAGCGATATCCTTAATAAGTACGTGTGTTGGTTTGGTATCAATGATTTGTACGATTTGAGGGCTCATATAATTACGGTTTTAGTTAAAAAATAATTATCTGTGAATGACTCGTAAACATCCAAATTCAACCTTCATTAGAAGCTAATTCTAGTCTTGATAATTAAAAAGTAACTAATTGAATTTAAAGAAGAGTATGCCACCAAGACTTTTTCACAAAGTGTACAACATAATAATCTCAAAATAGTTCGTGTAAGAATAAATAGAAGCTTTTTTTTTAAAAACCAAGAGTAGGTTTTTATTTTGACAAACATGGATCATCCCGAATTTTTAAAATTCGGTATAATTCATGTTTTTTTCTTTTTTTGCTTAGTTTTCAAAAGGTTTAGTAAA
>CAZHOV010000206.1:0-8905 GCA_964534315.1 uncultured Saprospiraceae bacterium
TGCTAAATTATTCAAAAATCATAATCTTTCGCTTGCGAAAGATCAGTTAATTATTTCAGCTTAATTGTTTTCAAATTTTTTTCTTTAATGGAGTCAATTCAAAATTGGTCATTGAAAATAGTAAATTATTAATAATTTTGATGCTGAAATAAGCAATCAATGAATCAAGATATAAATATCATAATTGAAAGTATCGGGGTTTACCTACCTCCTAAATCGTCATCTACTCGTGAAGTATTAGAAGGCTGTAAGAATAATATCCGCTTTCCGCTGGAGCGAACAACCGGGATTAAAAGCAGAAGAATAGCAGGGCGCGAGGAATTTGCGGTGGATTTATCTACCAAGGCAGTAGCCGATTGTTTGCATAATTCAAAATATGGTCCGGAAGATATTGATCTGGTGATCTGTTGCAATATTTCCAGGTACGATGACGAATATGCTGTTTCCTTTGAGCCTGGTACGGCTATTAAACTCCGAAAGAAATTTGGTTTCGTTAATGCTTTGGTGTTTGATGTTTCTAACGCCTGTGCCGGAATGTTTACGGGGATCCATATTGTTGATACACTGATAAAAACAGGGGCGATAAGGCGTGGAATGGTAGTGAGTGGTGAGTATATTACCCACCTTACCAAAACGGCGCAGCAAGAGATTGAGAATTTTATGGATAAACGGCTTGCCTGTTTGACGTTGGGAGATGCAGGGGCGGCTTTGATCCTGGAAAAGTCTACTGACCCAAGAGTTGGCTTTCAGCAGATCAATCTCCAGACATTTGGCCGTTACAGTCATTACTGCATTGCCAAAGCCTCTGATTATGGAGGAATGATCATGTACACCGATTCTGTCGGTCTGGCTAATGTTGCTGTTAAAATGGGATCTGAACATGCGATTGAGTCCCTTGAAACGGCAGGGTGGCCACCTGAAAGTTTCCAGCATTTGATTATGCACCAGACCTCCCACATGACGATGGAAAGCGCCACCCGGGAGATCAACCGTCTTTTCGGAGGCACGATTTGCCACAATGGCAACATCATCAAAAACCTTGAACAACGAGGGAATACGGCCTCTAATTCCCATTTTGTGGCACTTGCCGATCATATCTATAATGAAAGGGTCCAATCTGACGATAAAATCATCTTTACCATCTCCGCCTCTGGTCTTACCGTTGGTACGGCATTGTATGTTTTTGATGATTTGCCGGATCGGTTAAGACAAACTAAAAGCAATGGGGTTGATTTCTCCGAAAGCGCATCTTCTGAATCAGACGGTTTTATAAGTAAATCCTCTGCTCCAAAAGTTCGTGTAGAAAGTGTTGGTTTAATTTCAGAGGGCTTCGGTGGAGAAAAACACTCTATGAAATTGCTCCTTAAGGCTTCGAAAAATTGTATGAGCCAGACCGCTTACCAGTCAAATGAGATCGGGATGTTAATGTATTGCGGAGTTTACAGGAGCGAGTACGTGTTGGAGCCTGCCTATGCAGCCCTCTTAGCAGGAGATCTGAACCTGAATGCGGCCAATTCAGAGCCAAGTACAACACAAACCTTTGCTTTTGATGTTTTCAATGGTGCTGTCGGGTTTCTAAATGCATGCTATTTGTCTCAGCAAATGATCGCCTCTGGTAGTTGTAAGGCTTCCATGGTGGTTGCGGCTGAAACCGAGAATAATGCTGAACATTTTTCTCAAGAATTGCTAGGCGTTCGCGAAACCGCTTCTGCAGTGATCCTGGATGCAGACCCGTCAAACCAAAAAGGGTTTTCTCAATTCTATTTCGCGTGTCATGAAGAAGCATTGGATGCCTATACCACTTATACTGATTTTGAACAGGTTAACCCCTACCTTCGAATACACAAGGATGCAAACTTAGAGGATCTGTACTTGAAATATATCAAGTCTTCTGTGTTGGATTTTTTGAAGAAGGTGGGAAAAGACCTCGCTGATATCGATGTTATCTTTCCACCTCAGATTTCCGCTACCTTTATTGGTAAATTAAGTGATTCCTTGAATTTGATCAGGGAGAAGTTGGTAAATGTCGTAGGCGAAGGTCCTGATCTTTTTACGTCCTCTATCCCTTATGCCCTGGAGCATGCTTATGAAAATAAATTAGTAAGCAAAGGGGATCTTGGATTAATGATCGCTGTGGGGTCGGGCATTCAGGTAGGGTGCGCATTTTACCATTTTTAATGCAACTTTTATCATATGTCTTCCCTTGGGAAAAAACAGCTACCTCCTGGTCCTAGGACATTCCACCCCTTAGGACAATTAATCCCTTTCAGAAAAGATAGCGTTGGTTTTTTAAAAAGCATAGCACAGAAATATGGCGATATTGTCTACTTCAAAATCGGACCTTTCCGACTGGTCTTGCTCAATCATCCAGATTATATCCGGGAAGTCCTGTCGGTTCAGCATGCTAATTTTGTCAAAGGGCGACCTTTGGAAATGGCCAAAGTGGTATTAGGCGAAGGGTTGCTGACCAGTGAAGGGAATTTCCACAAACGTCAATCCCGAACAATTCAACCTGCTTTTCATCGTAAAATGATAGCATCGTATGCTCCTGCCATGACGTCATATACCCGCCGGCTCATGGATTCGTGGGAGGATGGGATGGAGTTGGACATGCTGGAGGAGATGATCAAGTTGAGTACCGGAATAGCCGGTAAAACATTGTTTAACGTAGATGTAGAAGAAGAAGCGCCGAATATACATCAGGCACTAAATGATATTATGAAGCTATTTGGGCGGATTACGCTGCCTTTTTCGGAATGGCTGCTTAAGGTTCCCCTACCTAGCACCAGGAGATTCTATCGTGCCAAAGCCCAGCTCGATACGATCATTGATAATATCATAAAAGGTCGAAGGCAACACCGATTAAATAATGGAGACTTACTTTCCTTATTACTTGATGCCCAAGCAGGCAATGATGGGAATGGGGCGATAAATGATCAGCAGGTGCGTGATGAGGCCTTAACCCTTTTTCTTACTGCTTTTGATACAACTTCGCTTGCTCTAACCTGGGCCTGGTATGCGCTTTCACAAAATCCTGAAGTGGAAGCCAGGCTACATCAAGAACTTGATCAAGTCCTTGAAGGGCGGACACCCTCTGTTGAAGATATTCCAAATCTGAAATATACCCGAATGGTCATGGGAGAGTCTATGCGACTTTATCCGCCTATCTATATCATAACTCGCCAGGCCAAGGAGGAATTTGCTGTGGGTGGCTACACGCTACCAGGAGGCACCCTCGTCCTGATGAGCCCATACTTGATGCATCGCGATGCCCGCTTTCACCCGGCACCCGAAAAATTCGATCCGCATGCCTGGAATGATCGGGTGCAACGACAGGGAGCTAAGTACGAATACTTTCCATTTGGTGGCGGCCCGCGTTCGTGTATCGGGCAGTCATATGCCTGGTTGGAAGGTGAACTGGTGCTGGCTACTATTGCTCAGAAATGGAGATTGAAATTAGTGCCCAACCATCCGGTTTCGTATAGCCAATTGATCAATTTACGGCCGAAATACGGGATGAGGATGGTGGTTTGCAGAAGGCCTTGAAAATCTTACCCCAATCTACGAGCCATAAATCGATCCAGGTAGGTCTATTCAAAGAAACTGAAGAGATAAAAAATGCTTCCCCATCAGGTAATCAAATTTCTTGGTATTAATCGGGTAGTACCTTCCCAAAAAATCCTTTTTGATGTAGGTAATTGACAATATCTTCTTCGGTTAGATTCCCTACACAGACAATTTTCAAAACATTATCGATATCTTCCATATCTACGGCCCATCGTTGAATCTAAGGGTGTTGATCAAAAAAGGGCTTAATGGTATCGAGCCTTTAGGCTGCTCAGCGATCATTTTACCTACGGTGAGTCCGCAAGAGGATAGGATAGTAGTGCCGGGAGTGGCCGTGATTCCGCCTGGTTTGTAGATGAGGTGGCCTTCTCCTTGTTCAATATAGAGGTAGCAAGCATCAGAAGGCAGGGCAAGTTGATTTTGTAAAGTGGTCTGGACGCAAAGCTTGGTGAAGGCTGGAAGTCCATCGAGCGTTATTTGATCAAGATGTTTCACCATTTTATTATATCCTAGTGAAAGTGCTTTGAAATTTAGGTTGACACCGTTCAAGATACAATAAAGACGACACTTACATTCCCATCAGGATTCGTTTTTCTACAAAAGTATCATTTCCACCTGACCAATAACTCACTGAAGGGGTGTTTTTGTTGGGGGCATAATTGATGAGACCCATAAATCTGGATTTTAATCTATTTATTTTATTGTTTATTTTTCATGGATGGAAGAACAAAGAGAAGAACCTTTCTGGACCATCCCTAATATCCTCTCTCTCTACCGGCTTTTGAGCTTTCCGGTTATATTGTTCTTAATCCTGGCAGGAATGCGGCAGTGGTTTATTATTTTGCTCACGTTTAACCTGTTCACCGATTTTTTGGATGGTTATCTGGCCCGAAAACTGAATCAGCAAACAGCCATTGGAGCGAGGCTCGATTCATGGGCTGATGCCGGGACCTATCTTTTAGCTTTTGTAGGGTTGTTTAAATTCGAATGGGCTTTCGGAACTGCACTGGCAAATAGGAAGAAAGATGTTGACATTCAAAAAGCGAGGTGGGTAAAGTTCGTGGTATTTATCTGTATTGTAATCGTTTTTACTTTTTGTATCCTTTACTTCAGAAAGGGTTTGATCATGCTTTCGGCCCTCGTTTTTATTATTGGAGCCTATGAATTATGGAAGGTTTCAAAATGCTCCTCAACTAGAAAATTGAATCAGCTAAATTATGTATTGATCTGGATATTTTATGTTTGGGTTGGTTATTCCTTTTTACAAATGGTACATTCTTTTCCCCATTATTATATTCTGTTAATCTTTATTACCGTTTTCACCTTTGACGGTTATAGCCAGGTAGTCGGGCAAAATTGGGGAAAAAGACCGCTGTTTCCAAGAACCAGCCCTAATAAGACTTTCGAAGGATTTATTGGGGGCACACTGGCAGCTGTAATTACCTGCCTTGTTATCGGAAAACTGGAACCGCTTCGTTTAGCCACCATAACTACTCTTATTTTAGGGATGGCAATTGCTTTTCTAGCACTTTGGGGCGATTTTCTGGCATCGAAGTATAAGCGATTACATCAGGTAAAAGAATACAGCCAACTACTGCCCGGGCAAGGCGGGTTTTTAGACCGTTTCGACAGTTGGATATTTACGGGAGCGGTTTTTTATTGGCTGAGCACACTCTTCTATTTATTTTAAGTAACTGTTCAAATAATCCCATCCCAATTAGCAATTTTTGACAACTATTAACGGTGGAAGATTTATATTTTTGAAAGATTTAATAATAAACTTCAATTTCCAAACATGATTCAGCATCAACACCTAACCACCGCCTTTTTATTGGCGCTCTTTTTCTTCATAAGCATCCCTCTGCACAGTCAAGTGCAAATGGATCAATTCCAGTAAGAAGACGATAGTGTGCAACTCTACCGGGCTCAGTATTTTGACGAGATGCGACGATATTCAGACGGTACCATGCCTGACATCTGGCAAGCTTTTCAGGAACTTCGTCAACAACCGAAATTAAGAAATACCATGCCTGTCGCCAATTGGAAAAGCCTTGGCCCCAATACGATGGATAGCCTGGCTGGCAGAATGACCTGCCACGCGTTTAATCCGGTGAATTCCGAGATAGAAGAAAATAGATCGGTACACTATTGTTTCACCAATTTTCCCCTATAAATCGTTGAGCCATCCCTTACTTCTACCAAATACCACCCGCTTGGGAGTTGGTCGATGTTTACTGCTTCTCCTATACTTATCCTTTGTTGATGAACCAGTTGTCCACTGGAATGGAAAAGCTGCAGATCAAATGAGTCCTCTCTTTGTGCTGGAATTTGAATGGAAATCAGATCGGTCGCCGGGTTAGGAAAAAGTGTCAGCTGGTTTTTAGCCATTAACTCTTCAACACTGTTTGCACATTCTGGTGTAACGACCTCCTGATTTTCAAATGCTCCAATATCAATACATCCATTCACTCTATTATTTCCATCTAAATCCTTATCCAGGATAAATGCTCCGGAATTAACCCCTTTATCGATGGCGGGGCTTTCGTTACTCAGACGGAAATCTGTAGTTAGGAGCGGATCGGTGTTTTGCAAGTCGTTCAATTGAGCAAAAGCGGAAAACGAATCATCGCGAAAAAGATTTCCCCCGTTAGAAGTGGCCACCGCATCCGGAGTGGTCGATTCAAACTCCTGATCGCCCAGGTTATGCAGGATGGTATTCTGAATCGTCAATGTACTCTGATTCGACAGTCGGATGCCGTTGTTGGAATTTCCGGCAACAGTTGTATTGATTAGGTTGAGGTGTCCGCCCCGGTTTAGGGTGATCGCTGCATCCGGGCTTTGATTGTTGGCGATCAGGCTATTGGCCACTGAAATAGAGGTATTATCAGGAAAGAGAAGGTCGGCGTTAAACACATAGGCATCCAGCCCTCCTCCCTGAATGCTTTGGTTGTTAATAATTGAGGTCCGGTTGATCCTTACATTGATATTGTCTGCATCCGGCCATAGTTGGAGGCCTCCGCCACTTCCTATGCTGGTGTTACCGTCGATCTGGCAATCTTCTATCAAGACATCGGTCTGAGTGTTTCCAATAATATACATCCCTAATCCGCCTCCTTGCTCGGCCTCATTATTGGTGAAGATGGAGTTGGATACCACAAAATCCATAGAAGCGTTATCAATATTCGACATCTCCAGACCTCCGCTAAAAAAGGATTGATTTCCCTCAAAGTAACTGCTATCCACTTCTATCGTGCCTGTTCCAGTTCCCGAACCTACCAGGACAACTGCGCCAATAGAGCCGGATTCGTTATTGATCACTTCACAATTCCGCATTTGAAAGTCTGCGTCTTCACTTGCCAGATTTGCCCACAAGGCTCCGGCATTGAGTTCGGTGCTATTATCGGTGAACAGGCAGTCATTGACCAGGATTGTAGGGCGCAGCGTATTGATTCCCGCCGAGATATTGATCCCGCCGCCCGAATCATTATTCTGGCATTGGATAAACGAACATTGCTCAATCTCATAAGTCGAGAAGGCATTGGTCCCCACTATAGATAGTTGAAGGCTTCCACCGCCTGTTTCCGATTGATTATCTTCGAAGGTGCAGTTGACTAATTCGAAAGCAGCATTATCGAAATTATCACCGTGAGCAATGGCCAGGCATCCGCTTGACCCAATAGAGGCATTTTGAAGGAAGGTACTGTTCAAAATGCTACCGCTGGCATTGGAGATATACATAGCTCCGGCAGTTGCATCGTAAGTACCGGGAAGGGTAGCATTATTTTGAAACAAGCAGTTATTAATTTGATAAGGAACTTCAAAAAGGAGCATAGCGCCCCCTACATTGGCGATATTCTTTTCAAACAGGCAATCTTCCAGCACCAACGGGCCATCCGTCTGAACATCTTGCAATAAGGCTCCTCCAAACAGGAAGGCATAATTTTGAGCGAAGGTGCAGTTGCGCAGCGTAGGAGCTCCACTTGAGAAAAGCCCTCCGCCTTCCCCGTCAAACCCCTGAGGTCCGTCGGCATGCCCGCTTTGAATGGTAACCCCTTCGAGTACGGTGGTATTAGTTATTCCGGTGGAGATGGTCACCACATGCAATACATTATCCGCTCGATTGACCAATACATTATTATCAACATCGTCTCCATTTAGATCGCCGGAAAGCAGGGTGGGGAAAAGGGTGGGGTCTTGGGTTTCTGTAGTCGCATTGAAGCCTCCTAAAAGCACTAGGTTTTTGTTGATGAGGAATGTGGCGGTGGTATCTCCTCCAAAAGGGGCGGGTCGGTAAATTCCTTCAGCTACCCGGATGGTATCGCCGGGATTAGCATTAGCAAGCGCGACTTGCAAGTCGTTGTAGGCATTTGCCCAATTGATTCCCGAATTATTGCCGTTTGCATTTTGGTCGACGTAGATTTGGGCAGTTCCTGAAAAAGGAAAAATATAGAGAAAGAGTGTTGGAAAAAGAATATTTAAGATGGTTGAGTAGTGTATTGGTGATTTCATGGTAAAAAAATGATATGGTCCCATTGCCTGGAATTAGATGTTGGGCCATCTGGTTTGTATTTCTAGAATGACACTTAAAGATAGAAAATTTAACGGATGCCCCTTAAGACAAAAAATGTTCCATTTAGGGTTTGGTGTAAGGGTGTCATCTTATTTAGGTTACTTCAATAGACCATCAATATCGTTTCCCGTTAGTTGTTGAATATGCTTGGTGATTTTTTCGATCTCCCAATCCATACATCATTGCCGATCACCGTATCTTTTTTAACAGGATATTCTTTTCCTTCCATCGCATGTTCCCAGCCATCACCAAAGATAGCAAAGGGATCGGCGGAGATGGCATCGGTAAGATGATTGGCGCCATTCATTATAAAGGTAACATCAGAAGCAATCATACAGAATTTACCAATGATCAGCTTATCCCCTGTAAAGTCAAATAGGTATTTGACATTTTTTTCAAAGTTGTGTACATCTTCGAAATCATCGTAATAGGTATAATCTCCTACGATGATGTTAGGGTTGGTAATGATATTTTTTAGGAAGCAGAGACGGTTGTAGTTGTCTAAAGGATAGATGGTGTGTTTGTTGGGTCTTCTGGTTCTAGGGGCGTTGCCGCCTAGTTAAGGGGGTGTCAGTCTTTCAGACTGATCTGGTCCTTCGGCCCTTCGGTCTTCTGGTCTTCTGATCCTAGGGGCGTTGCCGCCTAGTTAAGGGGGTGTCAGTCTTTCAGACTGATCTGGTCCTTCGGCCCTTCGGTCTTCTGGTCTTCTGATCCTAGGGGCGTTGCCGCCTAGTTAAGGGGGTGTCAGTCTTTCAGACTGATCTGGTC
>CAZHOV010000207.1:0-8848 GCA_964534315.1 uncultured Saprospiraceae bacterium
AGGATCGTAAAACGCTTAATTAAAATTGTCAAAAACTTGTGTCTTGTACCACTAGGTAAATACTACACCCAAACGTTCTTCTGATTATACAACGCTACCACAAACACATTCATCATGATCACGATGAATAGGAAGAATCCCCATTCGGACATGGTGGGGATAGCTGCCATAGTAGTGACTGGAGTAATGGTTCCGCTTAGAATTAATCCATTGCCATTGGAGCCGTCAAAAGCATTTGTATCTTCGATGTCAAAGGTACCGGCACTAGAAGTAGCATTAAAGCCTACAAATCGGATTTCCAATAGATCCCCTTGGTTTAAGGTTGGAACAGAGGAGAAATCTAGGCCAGGTTGTTCTTCACTTGAACTCGATACGGAATTATCAATAAATATAGAAGTAAAACCTCCTCCATTAATCTGATATACGATTTCAAGGGTCGTTGGTCCCATTCCACTTCGGTCATAACGAACATCTAATGTAGTCAGATCAAGGGTGACCGCATCATCTACGGTGACCGTAAAAAAGACATAGTCATTGTTACTTAAAGCATCTGCCAAGGTACTACCTGTTGACCAACCAGTAGAGTTAAAATCTCCACCTGTAGTTTGAGATAAACCTGCGCCTCTTTGCAAGTCAGAAACGGTTACTTCACCAGCTTCAAAGGTAGGAGCAACTGTATTTCCATTACCTGGTAAAAACTTGGTAATCGCGCCAGTAGAAGGCATGGGTGATCCTCCCGGATCTGTTGCTGTAATGACGATATTATCTAATGCAAATTCATCACGACTGCCACTTCCGCTGACATCATCACCTGACCATTCAAAATAAAAGAAATCACCAGGCGCAATAGAAAGTCCGCTTATGGTAGTTGATCTAGCGGTGGAATTCCAGGCAGTTCCGCTAGAAGCTGCAGGCGAAGCAAAATCCAGGGCTGGAACAGGAGTATAGGTAGCATCATCACCGGAATAGGCAAAATTAAAGCTATTTGATCTGTTTTGGTCATTCAGAACATAAATATCGTAATCAATGCTAATTTCATCAAGGGTACTCCCCGTGTTATTCTGAATACGTAATCTAAAGTACCCAGGGGTGAAATCAGACCCGCCTGGTTGAACTCCTAGTCCTACATCTCCCCCTCCTGTATTAAATGCATAAATTCCTCCAGTAGTTTCCCCTCCATTAGAAGAACCCCTCGCAAAATCACTAGAAGTTCCGGTTCCTCCAAAAGCTACCGTACCTGTAGAAAATGAAAAACCAGAAACCGACCAATCATCAGAATCTAACTGATCTGCTCCGGGAGTAGGCGTAAATCCCGCTCCTGCAAATCCTGTGAAATCAATTGTCACCGGATTAAAATCAGGAATGGAGACCTGAGCAGCAAGGTATGCAAATGTCAAAATGGAAAATAGTACACTAAGTACAATCTGTTTCATAAGATTATAAGTTTGAAAATTAGAATTATCAAATTTGTTACAATGAGCAGTTGTCAGACTTTAAATCGGCCGGGAAGAGATGGTAATAAACGATTTGGTAACCGAAATATAAAAAGAATCCCTGGAAATTTGGAAGGAACTTAGGTTAAGTTTTTGTGAAAAATATGGCGCTGTAACGCCGTAACGCCATAGTGCCGTAACGCCATAATGCGGATATCGTCTTATGACCCTAAGGCTATTCCGTCCTAATACTTACGGCGTTTCAGCGTTAAGGCGTTCTGGCATCACTTAACCACCAACTTCTTTATCCGCATCGTTGGCCCAGGGCAGAGTGCTTTGTGGCACGTCATGCAGGCATCCACCATGCTGCTGTACAGCTCTTTTTGCTTTTCGGGATTCGCCTTTTGGTAGGCTTCCATCACCTGTAGATAGGTTTGAGCGAAGGCTTTATATTCCGGAGAAGCGGCCTTTTCGGGTTCTGTGGCATCAGCGGTCAGAATTTTATGGTATTCCAGACCGAATTCAGGCGTCGTCCCGTTTTTGATGTGCTCTTTCATATCAAAAGCTTCATCAGCCATTGCCCGCATCAATAAAGCCAACTCGCTATCCCCATTCGGATTTAGCGGCGGTTGCTTTTTTTCAGGCGTGTTCTTTTGCTCTACCGGCGCACAAGAGAGGAGGTAGAACAAAACCAAAATCGACAGTAGGATTAAATTCTTCATATTATATTTTTTTGGCGTAGCGGTGTAGCAAAATTTATGGTTAGCTTTGCGATCCGAAAAATTACCGATGAACCGATGAACCGATGAACCGATGAACCGATGAACCGATGAACCGATGAACCGTCTACAACTCCTTCACCCCGCCAATCAGCTTCTGCATCGAATCCTTGGCATCGCCGAAGAGCATCTTGGTGCGTTCGTGAAAAAATAATTGATTTTGTATACCGGCATAACCGGGACGCATACTCCGCTTCATGACGATCACATTCTTAGCGTCCCAAACATTTAGGACAGGCATCCCGTAAATAGGACTACCCGGATCGTCCAATGCAGCAGGGTTAACAACGTCATTGGCGCCTACTACTATGACCACATCTGTATTAGGAATAGCCTCATTGGCATCGTCCAGATCTAATAGTTTCGGATAAGGAACATCGGCTTCGGCCAGCAGTACGTTCATGTGGCCGGGCATACGCCCTGCAACCGGATGGATGGCATACTTCACCTCTACCCCACTCTTGGCCAATAGATCATCCAATTCTTTCACCGCTTTTTGAGCTTGAGCAACCGCCAATCCATATCCTGGAACGACCATCACATTTTCAGAGTAATTTAACAAGATAGAGGCGTCATTGACGGTAATTTCTTTTGCAACTTGTTCGCCATGTTCTTTAGCTGAAGCCCCACCGCCGCCAAATCCACCGATCAATACATTTAGCAGAGAGCGATTCATGGCCTCGCACATCAATACGGTAAGGATAGTGCCAGAAGCTCCCACCAGGATACCCCCAACCATCATGATCTGGTTGTTGTAAATCAGACCAGCCGCTGCAGCAGACAGTCCCGTAAACGAGTTGAGTAGCGAGATCACCACCGGCATGTCAGCTCCTCCGATCGGGATGACAAAAGAAAAACCGTAAACTAGCGCTAATGCTGCCAATATAATACCAATAACCAAACCGGCTTCCTGCCCGACGACTCCGACATAAATAGCAATACCCAATAGCGCAATCAGAAAGACATTATTAAGGAGGTCATGCCTGGGTAAGGTCAGCGTATTATCCCAGATCAATCCTTCCAATTTGGCATACGCCAGCATACTTCCGGTGAAAGAAATCGCGCCGATGATCAGGGCAAATAAAACAATGACCAGGGAGCCTGTTGACATGCTAATTTCCAGATTCAGAAACTGCACCAGCTCGATCATGGCCAATATCAGGGCTGTTGCTCCTCCCAAACCATTAAAAATAGAAACCATTTGGGGCATAGCGGTCATTTTGACCTTCTTAGCGGCAAAAAAGCCGACGATCCCGCCGACGAGCATTCCGCCAATGATCCAGGCATAATTGTTATTGGCATTTTCCAGCGGGGTGATCATAGTCGCTATAATGGCGATCCCCATTCCGAATCCGGCCAACACATTGCCTCGCCTTGCCGTATCCGGAGAACTCAGCTGGCGAAGCCCCCATACGAAGGCCAGGGCGCCGATTAAATAACTCAGGTTGATAATGGAGCTTAATATCATGACTTCGTACGTTTTTTCTTAAACATTTCTAACATTCGGTCAGTTACAGCAAAACCTCCTACCACATTGACCATTCCTAAAGCTACACCCAGGGTGCCGATGCTCAAAGTGACATAATCAGTCGGATCAGCCTGCCGGATCAATAGTACAGCACCGATGATCACCACTCCGCTAATGGCATTGGCTCCCGACATCAGGGGCGTATGCAATACCGTTGGCACTTTGGCAATCACTTCAAACCCCAAAATGATCGTAAAGAGCAAAAGGTAGATCATGATGAGGTTCTGATTAAAAAATTCTAATGCAGTTTCCATAAATTATTTTTTTTAAGCGGCAAATCAAAATTGCTTGTAGAATAATTTGTTCGAATGAAATTGACTGAATAATTGAATACTTGGAAATTATGAAGGAATTTTCATTTGAACCTAAAAAAATTATTCTACCAATTTTTTTGCCTTACTACTTAAGACACTTCTTCCTGTTCATGAGTGATAAAAGAAGAAGCAATAATTTCGTTTTCCAAATCGAGTGTCAATTCACCGTCTTTCACCAATAGCTTCAAGAAATTGATGAGGTTGCTACAGAATAAGGTGCTGGCATCCTGAGGCATAGAAGAAGCCAGATGCGAATTTCCGATGATAAAGACGTTGTTATAGGTGATCATTTCATTATCTTTAGTCACCTCACAATTACCGCCAGTTGAAGAGGCCAGATCGACGATCACCGAGCCCGGCTTCATTTTATCTACGGTGCTTTTCGGTACCAACAAGGGAGCTTTTCTTCCTCTCACCTGAGCGGTCGTAATAATCACATCGGCTTTCATGGCTCGGTTTTGCACTTCCGCTTGCTGGCGTTTGATAAACTCTTCAGATTGCTCAACGGCATATCCGCCTGCGCTGGTATCATCCTTAGCACCTTCCACTTCAATAAACTTACCGCCCAGGCTTTCCACCTCTTCCTTAGCAGCCGCCCGCGTATCAAAGGCCTGCACTACGGCTCCTAATCGTTTGGCAGTAGCAATAGCTTGCAATCCCGCTACGCCCGCTCCCAATACCAAAACCGTTGCCGGGCGCACACTGCCTGCCGCCGTGATCATCATTGGGAAGTACCTGGGTAATTGATTGGCAGCCGCCAATACGGCCTGGTAACCCGCAATAGATGCCATAGAAGAAAGTACGTCCATTGACTGAGCAAGCGTTGTACGGGGGATCATGTCCAGACTAAACGCCCGTAGCTTTTTATCCTGAAGCTTACCAACGATTTCTTTATCGTTATAAGGTTGAAACATGGAAATAAGAATGGCCTCCTTAGCGATCTTATCCCATTCATTTTCTGGTAAAGGATGGATAGTAGGAATGATCTGAGCATTGGAAAGAATTTCTTCCCGCGAATGGAACGAAACGTGCTCTTGGTATTGATCGTCAAAATAAAAAGACTGATCGCCACTACCCTTTTCCATTAAAAGTTCCCCCCCTAATTCCTTGATAGCTGCAAGCTTAGAGGGTACAATGGCAATCCTTGTATCATTGAGTTCGTTGAGTATTCCTATTTTCATAGAGTGCATGATTTCTTTCTGATCTCCAAATAAGTAATTTTTCTTTTTATATTATAGAAATTGGAAAAGAAAATTATAAATAAAAATTTGGTTACTATCACTTTCAAAGATAATTCGTTTACTTTTATATTAGAGTCTAGAATAAACTTTAAGATCATGATCAAATACATTTACCTGTTGGTGCTAGTGCTTTTTGCACAACTCTCCCTTGCTCAAAGTTCTGATAAATGGTGGCATGATGCCGTTTTTTACGAAATCTTTGTCCGCAGTTTTTACGACTCCAACGGCGACGGGAAGGGTGATTTTCAGGGAATGACCGAAAAGTTAGACTACCTCAATGACGGTGACCCGAACACAGATACCGATCTGGGCGTCACCGGCATCTGGCTGATGCCTATTTGTCCGTCACCCAGTTACCACGGCTATGACGTGGTTGATTACCGGGATGTCGATCTGGAATACGGTACGATGAATGACTTTAAAGCCTTTCTGGATGAAGCGCATACCCGGGGAATCAAGGTGATCATTGATTATGTTTTTAACCATTCTTCCAGTCAGCACCCCTGGTTTCTGGATAGCCGCTCCAGTCCGGGCGCTGAAAAGCGGGATTGGTATACCTGGGAGGATACGAACCCCGGATACACCGGGCCCTGGGGGCAGCAGGTTTGGCATCCCTGGGGAGGCGACTATTATCTGGGTATCTTTTGGGGCGGCATGCCCGATCTGAATCTGGAAGACCAGGAAGTCGTAGATGAGATCTTTGATATTGCAAAATTCTGGTTGGAAGAGGTAGGTGTAGATGGCTTTCGATGCGATGCTATTAAACACCTTTTCGAAGATGGCCCCATTATGGAGAACGTACCTGAAAATTATATCTTCCTGGAGGAGTTTCATGACTTCTACAAAAGCGTCAACCCAGATGCTTTGACCGTAGGAGAAGCCTGGACTTCCTCCGATCAGGTGGTGAATTATATTGACGATAAAATGGATATCTGCTTTGAGTTTGACTTAGCCTATTCCATTATTAATAGTGTAAACGGTAACAATCCGCAACCCCTATTTAACACCATTAACACGGTGATCAACACCTACCCTCCCAATCAATATGCCACCTTCCTTACCAATCACGATCAGAACCGCATCTTTGAGCAGTTTGGGAATGATGTACATAAGATGAAACTAGCGGCTTCGCTGTATCTTACGCTTCCGGGCGTACCCTTTTTGTATTACGGGGAGGAAGTGGGAATGATCGGCTCCGGGCCGGATGAAAATAAGCGCAAGCCCATGCAGTGGATTGATGGTCCCAATGCCGGGTTTACAAGCGGTTCTCCCTGGTATTCGATCAACAGCAACTACCCTAATTATAATGTAGCGACCATGCAGGCCGATCCCAACTCGCTCTGGAACCATTACCAGATGCTGATCGAATTAAGGAATAACTACAAAGCCCTTCGCAAAGGCAATTTAGCGCTGATGTCTGCTAGTACCAGCAACAACCTATTGGCCTATACCCGGGAACACGAAGGCAATATGGTTTTAGTTGCGCACAACCTGACTGCCGCCTCCGCTGCCAATCCTGGTTTCCAGCTGAATTCCTCTTTTCTATTGCCCGGCGATTACGAGGTAGTCGACTTAATCACATCGAACATTGTGGGATCGATTTCCATAGACAACAATGGCGGGGTTGATTGGACCTACGACGGCATTATTGGTGCGAGGGAAAGTAAGATCTTTCATATTGGTTCGTTGACCAGCACCCAGCAAATCCGGAGCTTCGAAGGGTTAGCAGTATTTCCCAATCCCGCTCAGGATGAATTATTTTTGACCTGGGAGGCCGACGAAAAAATAGCATCTGTTAAGGTGTTTAACACGAACGGCCAGGTCGTTATAGATCTCCAGCATGTTGCGCTAATCAGCAACCAATACAATTTATCTATTGCACAACTACCTGCCGGAAGTTATTTCATTCAATTACAAGGAGATAAGGGACAAGACAGCCGAAAGTTTGTTAAACAAGAGTAGGAAAGTTGGAAAACTGGAAAGTTGGAAAACTGGAAAGTTGGAAAACTGGAAAGTTGGAAAATAGGAAAGTTGGAAGTTTGGAAATCTGGAAAATTGGAAAACTGGAAAGTTGGAAAGTTGGAAAATAGGAAATTCACGTTATTCGTCTGAAGGACTAATCCCTTCTCTAATCAGGAGCATCGTTTCCACCGTTTCCATCGTTTACCGATTTCTACTTCATCCATCTACTTATTTCTTCTTCTCCTATTCAAGACATCCGCATTCTTTTGGCAGGTAAATCTTGCCGGTATTGGATGCATAACCCCCGTAGCCGCCACCCACCAGGAAAAAGAGGTTGGTATCGGGAATAGCTCTTATCTGGCCAAATCGAGCAGGGATTATTTCCCTTCCGCTCAGAGAAATAACCCCTTCGCCTTTTGCTCCCTGTACCAGGACATATTGTTTTTCGTCTCTATGATCGCCATTGAAATCAGTAAAAAGCGTTTTGATTTGGTAAAATTGCGGTTCCGCAACAAGTTCCCCATTTGTAGAGACTAACCCCTTCATATAGTCTTTTTCAATCTCCACTAATTGCACCTGGTTATGTCTATCAGTAAAGGGCTTCCCTAATTTATAATCCGGAAATTTATCGACTAACCCACTGAGTTGTATCTGCTGTTTGGTTTGATCCATAAAGGGAGGTGGAGGCTCTTCGACAAATACCGGTTGATCTTCAAAGAAACTTCCTTCGCTGTTCATTTCATTCGAACCAACCAACTCTCCCCGGCAATTATAAAAATCAAAATCCAATCTGTGTTTTCTTTCATTTGCGGGTTTCTCAAATCCAAAAACCGGGCAATCGCCCATCATCTTGATATAGGATATTTTCTGATATGGATTCGTGGTTACCGGGAAGGTATTTCCCTCGTCATCAATTATGGAATTTGATTTCGTTTCATAATGGAATATAATGATATAAAAGGTTTTGCCGGAAATAATTTTTTCAACCCGGGCCCGTGGTATCTCAGCAATTTTCCTTGCCTCATCTAAATTGTAAATTAAAACCATATTTTTCTCAGTCGATATGGCGATTCTTCCATTTCCGTCATATTCTAATTCAGGATGTTCGATCCCCTCGACGATCTCCCCCTTTTTATTGATAATTCCTTTTAATCGTTGAGTGGTACTTTTTTTAGTTGCCGGGTCCACGCTATTTCCATTCTTATAATAAATCCCGTATTCATTTACTTCTTGATTCCGAAATACCTCAATCAAGGTGAATACAGGATCAGTGATTTTTTCATTCTTTTCGTTGACTAGTCCCCATTTTTCGGCAAATTCATAAGGAAACACTTTGTCCTGGGCGGATAGTGGTATTAATATTAGACCTCCAATCAAGATTAAGAAGAGCTGTTTTAAGCTAACATTCATTTTCAAAAGGTTTTGAATTTAAAGTTTTAAGCCCAGACAAATTTACTGAATAGGTAGTAAAAACGAAAAAGCCGTTCCCGGTCGGGAACGGCTTTTTTCGTCGTTTCTGTATTTTGCTTATGATTATTATTCAATAACAATCATCTTCTTCGTTGCTTTGTTCGTCGGAGTCTCCAGTTCG
>CAZHOV010000208.1:0-8817 GCA_964534315.1 uncultured Saprospiraceae bacterium
GCTTTTATCCCGAAATTGGGCTGAAAAAAGCTATCCTATCCCGAACTAACGTTATACAAGTATTTTATGATTTCTGAATAGCTTGCATCACTTCCTCCACCATTACCCCGGATGTCGATAATCAAATTAGGATGTTTGATGATCGATTTGTGATTGGCCTTAAGGGTGCTATCAATTTGCTTCTTATAATCATAATTAAAACTGGGTATTCGGAGTAAAACAGTCTGGTCACTCAACTTTTTCACCATCGGGCCGGGGCTGTTCATTAATTCCATGTGCAGGGCAACTTGCGGAAGTGTTTCGAATTGTGGGTAGGCCCTTTCCCAGGTGAAGTCTCCGACTTTTAATATGGTATTCCCCATAACGCGGCTGACCAGGTTCCGCTCTGAATGGTCGCGCATATAATACGCCGTTTCATATTGACCGTTGCCCATATCATTGAATTCCATCTTCACCTGATAGGGTTGCCAATAGACGCCATCTGCGCTGATTATAAATCCGACATAGTCACGATCAGAATTTCTATTATCCTTCACGATGGCTACTTGATAATTCCCATTGAGCCAAACCCCTTCGATACTGTTGGGGTCTGTTATTTGGGAAATATAGTTTTCGATCTCTTTTTCAGCCATCACAAATTGCTCCGTTTCTTTATAGCGGGCTTTTATCTCCTCATCAGATGGAGCATTTTCATCATTTTCATCGTCATCGCCGCCGTTGTATTGAATACCGATATGGCCGGACCGGAAAAACTGTGTCCATTGATAAAGGGTCGTACTACAATCCATTTCCTCAGTAATGGATTGTACTTTTTCCCGGAATAGGGCATTGTGCTTTTCATATTCCGCCATCCCTTTTTTGTCGATAACAAACTGAAAGCCGGCATCATTTTCGGAGAATGTTTTGATCAACCATTCGAGGTTATCAGAGCAGAGACAGTCTTGTGCTGCTACAAAAAGCGGGCAAAGAAAGAACAAGAGGGTTAGGCTTCTTAGCATAGTGATTGAGTTTAATAAAGTTTTTGTGCCCCACCTATAGGTGTGGCACACCTATAGGTGGGGCATGAATAAAATTTGCAAATAAAAAGGGCCTTTCTACCGCACCAACGTCACATCCCCTTTAAATAATTGAACGCTGCCATCCGTCATTTCTACCTCTACAAACCAGGCATACACTCCCCCCGGAGCGTCTTTCCCCCTAAAGGTACCGTCCCAGGAAAAAGCAGGATCGTTGGGCTGAAAATTATCGGCGCTGTATACCATCTCTCCCCACCGGTCAAAAACCTGAAACCGATTGATCTCGGCAACCTGAAACTCATTGCCAAAAACCATAAAGATGTCATTACTACTATCATTATTAGGCGAAAAGGCATTGGGGATGTATACAAAGAGGGGCCGGTCAACCACAAGGGTTGTACGTGCAGTAGTTATACACCCTTCCCCTGCAAAAATCTCAATTTGGTAAAAGGTCGTAAATTCCGGACTGGCAACAGGATCCAAACAGTTTATACAGCTTAAATCAAGTGGTGGTGTCCACACAATCGAATCAATCTTCGGATTTTGTGGGGTAAGCTGTACATCGTACTGATAACTCTCCCCAAAATCGATTGTCACTTTCGGTACGATGTCTATCGTTATTTCCGGAGCTTCCTTAATCGTCACCAATTGAGAAACCTCACACCCGTTGGCATCTCCCACCACTACCTGATAATCACCGCCAGAAAGAGTGCGGTAAATCGTCTGTGTACTAAAAGAGGCTCCCCCATTTAGAGAATAGACATAAGGACCGATACCCCCTTCCGGGTAAAAAACAATACTTCCATCAGCTTCCCCCGGACAACTTACATCCGATTTTTCAAACCTTAAATTGATCGGAGCCGGTTGTTCTATTTCTACCGTTCCAGTCAACGTACAGCCATTATCATCAATGAGCTCAAAATTATAAAGCCCGGCTGTTAAATTATCAATATCCTGCGTACTTGCAGTAAAATTATCCGGTCCTGTCCACGAATAGTCGAGATCGTTAAAGCTTCCATTAACGGAAAGATCGATAGAGCCGGTATTGTCTCCATGACAAACCGGAAAGATGGGAATGAATGAAAATCCGAAGGGAGGAGGAAGCTCTTCTACGGAATTTGTGGTGACCGCCTCGCATCCTAAACCATCCGTTACCGTTACCGTGTAATCCCCTGGTGCAAGTTCATCAATATCCTCTGTAGTCGACCCTTCCGACCATAAAAAGGTATAGGGACTCGTACCTCCGGAAGCAGTCAGGTCAATTACCCCAACATCCATACTACCACATGGTATATCTTCAGAATCAGTAGCTAATATAATGGCTGAAGGCTGAGTAATGGTGTAACAAGCTTCTGCTTCACACTCATTATCATCCGTAACAGTCAGGCAATAGGTGCCTGCTGAAAGATCCAGATTAAAGGGGGTAAAAACTCCATTATCCCAACTAAAAACCGGACTTCCGACCGCCCCTGTCAATGAAACCGTAATGCTTCCATCTTCTCCTTCAAAACAACTGACCTCTGATTGTTGAGCAGTGATCTCAATCGGAGGCGGATCATTTAGCTGAGCGACCGCCGTTGCGGTGCAACCATTTAAATCGGTAATAGTCACACTATAATTACCTTCACCCAAATCATTTTGAAAGGGATCATCAGACAGCGAAGGATCGCTCCATGCATAATTGTATTCAGGAGTTCCTCCGTCTGGAATAACCTCAATAGAACCACTCTCCGCTCCATTACAAAGCGGATCATTTGTATTGAGAGATGCCGTCAATACCGGAGGCTCGTTGACCTGCACGGAAGTTGAAAAGGTGCAGTTGTTAACATCCGTCACCGTCACCTCATAGCTACCCGCAGATAGCCCTGAGGCAATGGAAGTCGTCTGACTACTGGCAGCAACATCCCATAAATAACTGAACGGCGCTGTACCTCCTTGAGGAGTAACTGAAGCTGTTCCATCCGCATCGCCATTACAGCTGACCAGACTTGAATCCGTAGTCGCCGTCAATTCATCCGGTTGACCCAATGCTATGGAGGCGGCAGCTGTACATCCATTCTGGTCGGTGACTACTACGGAATAATCACCGGCTGTCAATCCTGTTTGAATGGAATCGTTAGAAATTAGTCCCCAATCAAAAGAGAAAGGTCCCGTTCCGCCACTCAAAATTTCCACCCCAACACTGCCATTGTTACCATCAAAACAATCCACAGAGTCCAGAATAATTGCATCCAATGCGATCGAATCGGGTTGCTCAACCTCCACTGAGATCATCGCATCGCACCCAATACTATCTAAGATCATCACCTCATATATACCTGCTGTCAGACCAGTAAAACTTCCCGTGGCATTGACATCACCATTTAATTCGTAAGTAATGGGTCCTGTACCTCCCGTTGCATCAACTGAAAAAGCACCATCTGCTGAGCCAAAACAAGAGGTTGTATTTATAGTTACAATATTCGGAATCGGAGCCGGACAATCAGGGGTAATACACTCCAACTCGGTGAATTCCCCTTTGCAGTCGTCAAAAGCACGCACCTGAATAGTTACGGTATCCGGAAACGTCAATCCACTAATGAAATGAGCCAGATCTCCATTGTTTGGCGGGATATACCCCTGCCCGTCAATATTGATCTCATATCCGATAGCTCCGGAAATGGAATCCCAAACGACCGAAATATGATATTCCCCGATCGAATCGCAAAGAGCTACCGGTTCGGGCAAAACATCTTCCAGGAATATAGCGATGGAATCCTCTATTTGGCATCCATAAGAATCGGTAATCGTCAAATAATAATTGGTATCAGAAGGCGGAGCCACACCAGGGGTAGGACAATCCGTGCAGGTGATCCCGACGTCTTCTTCCCAATTATAAAAAAGTTCTAAGCTGGGCTGAAAGGAGATAGACCAGTCAATCAGGCTACCAGTAAAACCAGGGCTATCATCTCGAACAACCAATTGCCAGGTCCCATTGACAGGGCTGTCCCAAAGGGCAGAGAGATCACCCTCCGGAAGCCAATCTCCGGTGAACGGAGGCGTTGCACCCGGATCATTAATGGGGATAGCCGCATCTAATGTAAAGCAGGTCTGCTCATAATTATTCCCACTCAGCCCATTATCAGAGGTTAATTCCACAAATTCACCGTTTGGTGCTACAAGCAACACATCGATATCATCGACCCAAGGATGATCGATGTTAATACACACCGAATTGAAATTGTTAGGCCCTAACAAAGTAGTAGAGAACCCTGCCACTTCTATAGAAGAGATGATATTGATACCTGGCGGGTCAACAGGAAAAGTGGTGGTATTAGTAAATACCGGAGCAGGCAGATCATAGGGTAAATTTCCATCCAGCGTGATCGTGTCGAATTTACAGATCAAAGTATCTTCCGGTAGAATATCTGCTTGTTGAATACCGTAAGCAATAGCTGTTGTGATGATCGAATCGCAGCCATTTGCCGAAGTGAGCGTGTCTATGTAAGTCCCGGCAGTAGATACCACTTCGCCATCAGGAAGCGTAACCGTTTCACCCGGGCAGATCTCGAAAATGGAGAGGGAGGTACTTTGTTCTTCGGTGATTTGGCAGGCTAAGGCAAATAGGTTACATATGAGGATGTCATTGTTATTGACGATATTCGGACCTGCAGTTACCACTCCTGCCCCACCTGAGCAAAAAATACCGACATCTCCTACGACAATATCATTGGTAAATAGATCAAGGGCTGCGGTTGGATTTTGATTGGCGTCACGGGCCAGTACTTCGTGACCGGTAGGTGGAGTTTGAGTAAAAACCCCCTGGTAAGCCCCTCCTTGAGAAAATTCATCCAGCGAACCAAAAGGCCCGTCAAAAATGGTAAAAAGGGAGGTTCCTGCTACCGGAGTATTCGGGTTAACATTGGCATTTTCAGAAACATACCCCCAAATGTTGGCCTCGTTCTGAGTGAGAATAACCAGGTTATTCTCGCATTCGATCGACCAATCATAGATGGTTTGCAGAACGGGAACAGGGATATAGGACGTATCGAGATTAAGAATATTCGTACCTGGTTCTACGAATACATTGGGTACGAAGATCATATCGCATCCGCAGTCATTAATAGCTTGAACACTGGCCACATCGCTGGATTCGAGTTTCTTGAGGTTGAGTTCGCAATCCACGGTTCCATTGGGGCCAAAATTTGCTGGTGAAGTGAGCTTTGCCTGCAGGGCATTATTCATCCAGATACCGTCCAGCGAATAGCCAAAGCAATTGAAGGTATTGGAAGCGCAATAATCCGCTCCGGAAAGGTAACATAGATCGACATCTCCGTCGATATCACAGCAGTCTTGGGCCTTGAGTACATCTGTTAGAAAGGTTAGTTTCAGTAATATAGCTATAACAAAAAAGGAAAATCTCATTTTTTTTTCATTAAAAATAGTAAAACAAAAATAATGTTTCAGATAATAGTATAGAAAGGTAAAAAAAATTAGAAAGCTATTCTGGCAAGTAATAGGCAAAACTGCATTTTGTGTATTAAAGAAATGGAAAAAGTATTGAAAGTAGCTCAAGGATTTATGGTGGAGGAAAAGATACTTTCGCAGTCCAAAAGGTATTTTTCAGACACCCTTTGGTTAGAGCCCTGTTTATACAAATACTTTTTAAGGAAGTTTTGAGTACCCTTTTATAGAAACAGGTACTAAGAGATAAACATTCTTTTAAACAAAACAACTCCTTATGAAAAAGTACACCATTATTGCATCCCTTTGTTGCCTGTTACCGATATTGGGATATGGACAAGTTCTGGATGCCCTGGATGAGCAACTGGAAATGTTTCCGGAACCTATTATTTTCAATATCAGCCTAAGCCCTACCATTGCTTTTCCCTCTGGTGCCGGAGCTGAAGAAATCCGCTCCAGTATTGACGAAAAGTCGGATAACTTTGAATATGCCAATTATGAAGGAAGCTTTGGCCCGAGATGGGGTTACGGACTGCACGTTACCATTGCCTATCGGCTAAATGAACGCTTCTCTGCAGGTATCCAATTGGGAAACACGCAGGCCGGATACAAAATCAAAGAATCATTTACGTTCAACGATCCTGATGTCCAATACGATGAAGTGGTGGAAGCCTCCACTAAATTGAAAATAAGCGCCACCACCTTTTCACCTATTGCCCGGTATAAGTTATTTCCCGGTTTCACGGTATGTGGCGGCCCGCAGTTATTGTTCACCAGATCGAAGAATGCCCGTTACCTTTCCGAATTTTCGAAAGCCACGTATACTAATGCCGAATATAATGAACAACTAAGTCTGGACACGCAACGGGAAGAAGTCCCGATCGGTGACGAGCTCAAATCTATGGTGATCGGAGCACGCCTCGCCATGGACATTCAGGTCTATGACAATCTAAATGTAATGCTTGGAGGCCAATATGCCAGCTCTATGTTTAAAAATAATGAACCGTTTAAGATGTCTTTCTTTCTGATCGAAGCAGGCATCTCCTACACCCTATCATTCGGAACCCTATAAACTCAAATTAAAAAATCAGTAAATCATGCAAAATACCATTATCAATATAGTACTTTTCGGGATTGTCATCCTGCTATTTTTCTCAGCGTGTCAAAAGGAAGAATTCGATTTTGATACCGGACGAAGCCTTTACATTGACCCCATCAATCCGGAAACAGAACCCGATCGTTTGAGCCAATATCTTGAAATAGAAGGTACATTCCAACAAGGTGATCTTCCGGAGGGTAGTTTAAATGCAAACATCGTTATTACTAATTTTCAAACTTCTGCTTCCGTATCCAATGGTAGTTTATTATTCATTCCGTTTACGTTCAGCAGCCAGCAAGAGATTGTTGCCATATACCTGCAGGTGATCGGAGCAGGAAGTTATTGGCGCATACCGGTAACGAGAAGTACCACCGGCGGTAATTACGTCTTTGGCGTTGGTATTCCGGAAGCGGTGCTTCAAGGAACCTTTAATTTCCATTATTCCATTGAAGGTGAAAACGGTATTATTTCCTCTCCGGTAACGCTTCAAACCAATGTCACTTCTCTGGCCGTTGCTTGCGAAAATGATCAACCCTATACGGAAAGTGGAAGCGATGGATTGACGGTCAGGCGGATCACCCTGGGCAATACAGCTGGTCAGGTTGCACTTTCCTACCAAATGTACACCCTTCCTGATCGCCTGGATATCCTCTACAATGGTCGTTGGGTCGCTTCAACGGCGGAAACGCCACTGGGTATCAATGATCTGCCACCTTCTAGTGTTTGCCACGACGGCACAGAGGGATATGTGCCCGGATCCGGAACCCTCTTCTTCGATTTTGATCCCTCGGAGTCCAAAGAATTTGTCATCTACATGTCCGGCTGTTTTGGCGGTACCGCCTGGGATTTATTTTTGGATTGCCCCGGAGGATGCGGCCAGGGAACAGCCCCCGCCTTATTTAAAGAAACCATCACCCTTAAAGCTAATCAGAAAGGACCTTTGAAAACTTATATCAATGTGAATAAGGATGATTATGTGTTTATATCTTCCAAATCAAAGATTGTAGTTGATCATAGTCCTGTAACCGGAAATATGTATACAAGTGCTATCGGAAGATCTCCGATTTTTCTGGGGCATGAATATCTCAGAAAATATGATAACTACCTTTTTGGACAGGTAATTATTAAGGTTGGAAATCAAACCATCCCTTTTGAGAATATTGACCTGAAAGGTTTAGACTGCGACAGTCTTCCCGATGACACAATTATTGATGGATGGTATTTTACAGGTGAATTTGGCAACTACTTTATTGCTCCGGAAAGCGGCATACTGGAATTTGAAATTAACGATGCCGACCCGACCAACAATTCAGGTGCGTTTGAAATTGAGGTCTATAAGCTGTCTAAAGATCAGCATGAAGCCCGGAATTGTTTTAATCGCTGCCCGAAATCAAAACCTGAAAAAGATATTCTTACCGGCCAATTTGACTTTATTGATCATGTTGGAAACGAATGGGACGAGCGAGGCCCTCTTGGTGGATTATTAAGTGATGACAAGGCGGAGTGTTGTTACCACGATTGCAATGAGGATTTCAGAGGGGAGAGTGAAACCGTTTTGGGATGCCAATGTGTGTATGACGACAACGGCAATCTAATTAACGAAGAGGATTTACTCAACCAGGGCTCCTTCGATTATGGTTATTGGTTGAAAGAGGGGGATCTCAAACTACATTTTATCTACGATGTATTCCCGCATTTGATGTATCTGGATAAGTATTCCGATTTCACTTACCACCCTACTCCTGATAGCAATATTTATTAAAAGGTCGTAGCGGGTGATTCAAACCACCGAACTTTCTTCTTCGACAAACATGATTCATGCGAATCATAGCTAAACTAGTTATAAAAGAAAGCTGCATAGCAGCGAAATATCGTAGCCAGTGGCGTAAGCCTCTGGTTTATTAATGCTTAATCATAAAAGCCCCGTGGGGGCGAAAGAAAAAATACGTTGACTATTCTCTTTCGCTGCGCTGCAGCTTCGTGTTTTATCTGCTATTTCTTACTGTAGCTTACGCTACAGGCTATATGATCTTTCGCCGCAAAAGCGGCTTTCTGTTAGGCCCCTGTAAATGTTTAGCCCATGATTCGCATGAGTCATCCCGTCCCGCATTATCTTTAATGCGGGATCGAGATGCTTCATGGGCTATTTTTAGATAAGATTAACGGGCTTACAGTTAATATCTTCTCTTTTTAGGAAAAAATCTGCATTCACTATTATGGTAAAGGCAAACCCTTTTGAGAAACTAAAAGGCTGCGTCC
>CAZHOV010000209.1:0-8736 GCA_964534315.1 uncultured Saprospiraceae bacterium
CGCTGGGCAGTTCGAACCGCAGTTGCAGGTACTGGCCCTGTTCATCGCTGCCGGTGGTGATGTCGGTGTTTTTGGGTTGGAATCGCAGGGGCCGCCGGCCGCCGATGGCGCCGTATTTTTTCAGCCGGGGCAGGTCATCTTTGGTCAGTTTGACAGCTTGGAGAACAGGATTTTCGATGTCTCCGGCCGGGCCGGTCACTTCGATCAGCTCGCTGAACTGACCGTTGGTTTGCGTGGTGGCGTTATTCAGGCAGGTGCAGGGGTCGTCGATGTCTATCTCGCAGTCCTGCACCGTGACGGTGATGGTGAAGTCCTCGCCCACGCAGCCGTTGGCCCCCGTAGGCGTCACCGTGTAGGTGATCTTCACATCGGCACCCGTCGTGTTAGTGTAGGTATCTGTGATCGCGGCGGCACTTGGCGTAGTGCGGTCGCTGGCTGGCGGCACGTTCACAGCGTCGCTGGATGCGACCGTGTAACTATAGGTATCACCGCTTCCGGCGATCAGCGCATCGAGGTCCACATTCAAAGCCACATCCGAACAGCTAATCGCTGTCTGGTCAGCTACTACCGGCACAGGATTGATACTAAAAGCGTAAAGGTCTTCCGCCACGCATGCACCCTGGGTGATGGTTACGCCCACTGACTTTGGGCCAGTACTTGCGTTCCAGAATCTAGTGGGATTTTCAATTGTAGCATCGTTAAATCCACCAGCGCATGTTGTGGAGCCATCTCCTGAGTTGTAAGCACACCAGGCGTAAGTGATGGGATCAGTAGTTCCCCCGGTTACCGTAACTGAGTATTGAACTTCGGTACCAAGACATATATCACCCGTCGGAACAGCGTTAATTTCCACCGCTAATTCGCAACCCGTGCAAGCACCCGCCACCGGCTGGAAGCCAGCCGTTCCTGGCTGATCGTCGGTACCGTCTACGAGATAGGGCTCAAAATCTACAGGCCCAGAGATGCCAGCGTCTATGGTGCTGAAGTCTGTGGTGCCGTACCAGTTGCATTTGGCGTCAATCGGATGGGTTGTGCCATTTGATATTGTAGAAGAAGTATTACCCGAAATATCATTTTCATTGATTAGAATTGAACCTGTTAATGTAGCAGAGGTACCCGAAAATCTAACCCCGGCATTAGCGTGCCCTGTGATTTTATTATTTGTAATTGAAAGTCCTTCCAAACTTACACGTTGAACATTAAGACCGCCACTGCCTGTACTATTTTCAAGGGAATTTCCATTAACTAGTACATTTTTTACAACCCTTGTTTGAGTTTGACCACTAATACGGATAGCATTTCCTGCGCCTACAATTTCATTGTTCTCAATGGTGATATTATCCATCTCGGTCACATTCCAATTTAGTACACCAATGCCAATGCTGGCAATACCATTATTAACAATATTATCTTTTACCAATATATTGTTGCCATTAACAATGCCAATTGTTGTACTTGCCTGTCCGGCTTTATAAGGAGCTCCGATAATTTCATTACCTATGACTTCTGAATTGTCTCCTCTTACCTGAATGCCATTACGTAAATAAGGATTACCATTGTCATCCAAAGGAAGTATTCTATTATTTTTCACAATCGAAATAGTTCCAGCATCATTCAAACCCTGTAAAATTCCTTGTGCAAAACCACTTACAGTAAAACCATCCACCGTTACAGTACCCATACTCCCCTGAATTATTATTCCTGTAATGTTATCAAGGGGAGGGCTTACAGGTGGACTTTGAATAGTAGTAACATTTCGACCACTTGTGGATACAAGCGTAAGATTCTGCTTGTTAATAATCACTGCCTCAACATAAGTTCCTGGATCAACTACAACAAAGTAACCGACTGATGTAGTTGCTGCATCAATAGCTGACTGAATGGTTAAGTGACTGCTTACAAATGAAGTATTATCAAAAGGTTGAGCATCATAAACATTTACAGGACCTAAACCTGTACAACTATTTGGAACAGGCTGGAAGCCTGCGGCTACAAGATCATCATCAGTACTATTAACTAAAAATGGCGTGAATGTAGCATTGCCAGATATTTCTGCTGCTACCAATATTGGGTCTGTAGTGCCATACCAGTTACATTTGGCGTCAATCGGATGCCCTGTGTCATTAAAAATTGAATGAACACTGTTATTTGAAAGATCATTTTCCTCAATAACAATTGTACCTGTTAGTGTGGTAGTGTTTGTAAGACTAATAGCGTCAGAATGACCTGTAATTTTATTATTACTTACGGTAAGCCCCTCTAAGCTTACTGTTCTTGTATTAATACCACTACCAGTTGGGCTGTCTTCAAGGTTATTATCATTAATGACGATATTCTTTACAACTTTTGATGGCGTTTGACCACTTCGACCACTAATGCGAATACTATTTTCAGCATTTACTATATCATTGTTTTCAATCGTAATATTATTAAGTTCGGTCACATTCCAGTTTAAAACACCAACGCCTATTCCAGCATTACCGTTAACTACGTTATCCTTTACCAATATATTACTACCATTAACCACACCAATTGCGGTGCTTGAGAAACTTGCATTGTAGGGTGCACCTACTATTTCATTCCCTGTAACTTGAGAATTGTCTCCTCTAACCTGGATACCATTGCGTAAGTAAGGAACACCAGCATTATCCAAAGGAAGTACTTTGTTATTTTTCACAATCGAAGCAGTTCCTGATGCATTCAAACCTTGTAAAATTCCTTGTGCAAAACCACTCACAGTAAAACCTTCCACAGTAACAGTGCCCAGATTCCCCTGGATTCTTATTCCTGTAATGTTGTCCAATGGCGGACTTACAGGTGGACTTTGAATAAAGGTAACGTCACGGCCACCGGTAGATACAAGCGTAAGATTTTGCTTATTAATGTCCACGGCTTCAACATAGATTCCAGGATCTACCACTACAAAATAACCATCTACTGTAGTTGCTTCGTCAATAGCCGCCTGAATAGTAGAGTGACTGCTAACGAATGAGGTAATATTAAAAGGTGTAGTAGTGTAAACGTTTACAGGACCACCAGTACAACTATTTAGAACGGGCTGAAATCCTGTCAAAGCGAGATCATCATCTGTTCCATTATCAATAAAGGGTTCAAAAGTAACACTACCCGTAATCTTATTATCAATATCCGCCGGAACTGTACTGCCCCACCAATTACAATCTGCATTTAAATCCGCCGGAGTTACGTTTATTACGTTGTAAATAAATGCCTGATGATTAAAGCTATGCGAGAAGTCATTTTCATTCACGACTACGTTAGTCGGACCATCATTCGTTTTGCCAAACTCTCCAAAGCGCAGGCCATTTTCCGGCCCCGTGACAATGTTGTTGGTAAAGGTCACACCATCCAGCGTAGCGGCGGGACTACTGTAAGAAGGGGCGTCATCACGCGCTTTGATGGTGATAGCTGCCGGAGACTCTACATTAGATGATGGTCCAGCTACCCCAGAATTGGTGAAGGCCGAGTTGGTGAAGGAAATATTGCTATAATCATCCCACTTCAGGTTAATATCCACACCATTATTGAAGTTGTAGTTTGCATCAACTCCGCTGCCATCAACCGTGATTTGGTTAAAGGAAGCATTGGACATCTTCTCCGCGTAGATACCTTTTTTGGTATTTCCGCTAAAGGTGGTGCCAGTAACTGTGATACCATCGAAAGTATTAGCTCCTCCGGAAACACTGTTGGAAATGTACCACCCAAACTGAGCGTCATCAAATGAACAGTCGGTTACGGTGAGGTTGGTAACCACCGCAGCATCGGATACCTTGAGGTTATTG
Source organism: uncultured Saprospiraceae bacterium (assembly GCA_964534315.1). Lineage (GTDB taxonomy): Bacteria > Bacteroidota > Bacteroidia > Chitinophagales > Saprospiraceae > CAZHOV01. Next base: position 3,801 of record CAZHOV010000209.1, read on the forward strand.
ATGTTATTGTCATCGAAGGAGCAATTAGTCAACACTACGCCGTCACTGTTACCCAACTCAAGACCATCATTAAATCCGGTAACGGTAAAGTTATCGATGGTTACGTTGTCGGCAACAATATTGATTCCATCGGCACCGCCGCCGGTAATGGTGGCGCCCGCACCTAGGCCGGTGAGGGTGATTCCGTTCTTATTGATCGTTACGTTTTCGTTGTAGATGCCCGGCTCAACACCTATGGTCTCTCCGGGCGAGGCAGCCGTTACCGCCGCCTGTATGGTAGTGTAGCAGGGCGTGCCGCCAGCGCAGATTCCGCTGGGATTTACATATGCATCCTGGCTTAATAATGGATTAATTAATAAGGAACAGGTCAAGAAGGAGTGTACTAAAAGATGGAATAGCCCTCCTACCCATTTTCCGGGGAAAGTAAAGAATGAACTCATGTGTGTGTGTTTTCTTTTAAAAATTAGTTTCTGTAACTGTTCAATAGCTCCAATCTCAAATGGATTTCAGGGGTACTGAAAAAAGGAGAGAAGCTAAAAATTAAATCGGATGGGATAGTTTGATATAAAAATAAAAAAATTAAGTCGCATTTAAAACTTTTACAATACCTTTTATCACAAAAAATGTAAAATTTCAGGTTTCAAAATTTATTCCTTTTAACAACAACTCATTATTGCCGGACTACATGACGACCAGGCTACGTTAAACAAGAACGTCCACTCCCCTTCAAGATCTGGATGCGACATCGGATCTTGGCAATGAGGAGAAGCCAATAAGCTGGTTTACACCATTTTATCTGCGCAGCTGGAGCTGGCAAACGCGTCGGGTTTTGCTTTAAAGACAAAACCCATTCCCAGTATATAGCCCATCGCTTCTTTTAAGGCTACATTGGACTGGAAGTGCGGATCGGTGTTGATATCAGCGTGTACTTCCAAAGCTACATCGTATTTATCGAGTAGCTCGCACAGGTCGTACGCAATTTCTACCGAACGCCCCACTTCTGCGATCATCCGCTCACGCAGACTCATCGGCTGATTGGAACGTCCGTTGCTGATAAACATAAAACCACCCTTTTTTTCCCGAAGGAATACGATAACGGTAGCAAATTCTACCACACTACCGCGCACCTGGGAATCAGAACCGATACAAACCTTCAGTTTGTGGCCTAATTTTGTTTCACGGATAATAGTGTTTTCTACCGCTTCTTTGATTGGCTGTTCAATGCGTTGTCCATTTAATTTACGCCAGTTCATAATAATAATTTAGTTACAGTTAAAAATACAGAATTATCAATCGTTCGGTTCCCAACGCCCTAAAATTAATCCATTTTTAACCGAAGATATACGCAAAATTAACATTGTTATCGAACTACTATCTAGGGGCATTGCCCCTAGATATGGATAGGACAGCCATTCAGGCGGCTGCATAGCTCATGTAGAGTCTAGGGGCAATGTCCCTAGATTATGGACAGGACAGTCTTTCAGAATACTCGGGCAATTGGGATATCACCTCCAAAAGCCTGAAGGGCTTTTTCCTCCCTCACCTAGGGGCAAGGCCCCTAGCTGCATCGCCCCCCCAACTCCGCAGCCTGAAGGGCTGCTTTCCCCCTTCCTCATTCAGAAGCATCGCTACTAGCATCTCCTGATCCTGATCACAAATTGCACATTATTCATTCCTAATTGCACATTGATATATCCTTCATTATCTTTACCCCAAAAGCAATGAAATATTTCCTCCAAGTCGTTACACTTATTTCATTTTCCCTCATTTCCTGCAAAACCACCGAACAACAAAAGGAAAGTAAAGCCAACCACCTCGTCAACGAAAGCAGCCCTTATCTTTTACAGCATGCCTACAATCCAGTCGATTGGTATCCGTGGGGAGAAGAAGCCCTCCAAAAAGCGCAGGAAGAAGATAAACTACTGATCATCAGCATTGGCTATTCAGCCTGCCACTGGTGTCATGTAATGGAACATGAATCTTTTGAAGATACTACCGTTGCCCGAATCATGAACGAGCATTTTGTTGCCATCAAAGTAGATAGGGAAGAACGACCCGACGTGGATGACGTCTACATGACAGCCTGTCACCTCACTACCGGCGGCAGTTGCGGCTGGCCCCTCAACGCCTTTGCCCTTCCCAACGGACAGCCCTTCTGGGCAGGTACTTATTTCCCCAAAGACCAGTGGACCAATATCCTTAACGAATTTATCAAAATGAAGGAAGAGGACAGAGATAAGATTGCCTACTATGCCGCCCAGGTCACCCAGGGCATTCAGGAATCCGACCAACTCACCCAAAAGGTCACAGGCACCCTTTCGTTTGAAGAAGAAGCCCTTTTACCTGTCATCAATCAGTTTCTGGGCACCATCGATTTTCAAAAGGGGGGAAGAGCCGGGAGCCCCAAGTTTCCTATGCCCAACAACTATCAATTTTTACTTGCCGCCAGCCAAATGTTTAATAACAGTAAAGCACTTGAAGCCGTTAATATCACCCTCACCGAGATGGCCAAAGGCGGCATCTACGATCACCTCGGCGGAGGATTCGCCCGCTATGCTGTCGATGAAAGCTGGGTGGTTCCACACTTCGAAAAAATGTTATACGACAACGGCCAATTAGTCAGCCTCTATGCAAAAGCTTTCCAGGTGACCAAAAATCCGTTGTATAAGGATATTACCCAACAAACCCTGACTTTTATCGAACGAGAACTGACTGATCCGGAAGGCGGATTCTACTCTTCCCTCGATGCAGATAGTGAAGGCGAAGAAGGAAAATTTTATGTTTGGAAAAAATCAGAGATCGAAGAAATCCTTCAAGATGAATTGCTCATTCAGCGCTTCTGCGATTATTATGAAATAACTGAAGATGGCAATTGGGAAGCGGAAAAGAATATCCTCTACCGGAGAAAATCGCCAGAAGAAATTGCTCAACAATCTAATATAACCTTAGAGGAACTACACCAACAAATCAATACGGCAAAGGTGGCTCTTTTTGAAGCCCGCTCCAAAAGAATACGACCGGGATTAGATGACAAGATCTTAACCTCGTGGAATGGCCTGATGCTCAAGGGGTATGTTGATGGTTACTACGCTTTCGGTAATCCGGCATATCTGGAAGCTGCTTTAAAAAATGGCAAATTCATTATTGATAATATGCTTCAAAAGGACGGTCGGCTTTTACGCAATTATAAGGACGGCAAGGCCGTTATCAATGGCTTTCTGGATGATTACGGCACAACTATTCAAGCCTTCATAGCCCTTTACCAAGCCACCTTTGACCAACAATGGCTAGACAGAGCTCAGCAATTGGCCGACTACACCATAGCCCATTTCTATGATGATGAATCCGCCATGTTTAACTACACCTCCGATATCGATCCCCCGCTAATCGCCAAAAATATGGAGATCACTGACAATGTGATCCCAAGCTCCAACTCTATTATGGCTAATAATCTGCATCAGCTAGGTCTTTTCTTTTACAACCAGGACTACCTGGACAAGGCCAAACAAATGCTGCAAAACCTGCAGGAATCAGTATTAACCAGCAAACAACCCGGCTTTTATTCCAACTGGTGTAACTTATACCTACAACTCACTCGCCCCACTTATGAAGTGGCTATCGTAGGAGAAAATTATGAACCATTGAGAAAGTCAATGCTCCGGAACTATCATCCCAATGCGATCTTACTGGGAGGAGCAAAGGAAGGAACCCTCGAACTGCTGGAAAACAAACTGACAGAAGGCGAAACCCGCATCTATGTCTGCCAAAATAAAGTCTGTAAATTACCCGTGACAGAAGTGGAAAAAGCTCTAGACTTGATGGAAAAGTAGGAATATTGGAAGGTTGGAAAGTAGGAAAGTAGGAAAGTAGGAATGTAGGAATGTAGGAATGTAGGAATGTAGGAATGTAGGAAAATTGGAATATTGGAAAGTAGGAAAATAGGAAAGTTGGAAAGTGGGAAAGTGGGAATGTTGGAAAGTGGGAAAGTGGGAAAATAGGAATGTTGGAAAGTGGGAAAGTGGGAATATTGGAATAGTGGGAAAGTGGGAATAGTGGAATAGTGGAATAGTGGAATAGTGGAAGGTTGGAAAGTAGGAAAATAGGAAAGTAGGAAAGTTGGAAGGTTATTTAAGATTTTTCAGGACATTTCTACGAGTGATAATAAAAATTGATGAAAGTTCATAAGCTTCTTGCATGACAGGAGCTAATTTTGCTTCATGGACCAATTTTTCATCTTGTAAAAATTCTAACCAAAAATAGCATTCATCAGATTCTTCAATCACAATACTTATTTTGGCAACAAACATTTTCTTCGATTGTGCTAAATTGGCTGCTCTGTAATTTGCAGCTACAGATGTCGATGCCCTGATAAGCTGTCTGCTAATATGTTGCGCCAAATAATTTTTAGGAAGAATGCCGCATAGTTTAATACAATCATGAGCAAATTGCTTAGTCCTATCCTTTAATTGGGTATTTATCATTAGGTCCTTTTATTATAAAGTACCTTGAGAAACAAAAAGGTAACAAAAAAACAACTATTTTTTTATCCCCTATTCCCCTAACTATTGGTTTTGCCCCACCATTGAAATGGTAGGTTGATAATTGTGTTGTTGCCAGGTAGGTTTCATCTTTAGTCAAGTTTTTCCTACTTCCCTTTTTTTCCTAATTTCCAATATTCCCTATTTCTCCTATTTTTCCTAATTTCCTAATTTCCCTATTTTCCTAATTTCCAATATTCCCTATTTCCTACTTCTCCTATTTTCCCTTTTTCCTTTTTTCCTAATTTCCAATTTTCCCTATTTCCTACTTCTCCAATTTTCCCTAATTTCCAATTTTCCCTTTTTCCTACTTCTCCTATTTTCCAATTTTCCCTTTTCCCTTTTTCCTAATTTCCAATATTCCCTATTTCCTACTTCTCCTATTTTCCCTTTTTCCT
>CAZHOV010000210.1:0-8676 GCA_964534315.1 uncultured Saprospiraceae bacterium
TATGGATAATTCTATCGTTTTTCAATTAACCAGCACGCTAGCGTGCTGAATAGTTACCGGAATTGAATCATTTAGCTTACCGGCCTTATTCATTTTAGTATACAGGACGTTGAAGAAACGTTAAAAACAAAATACTGTTTGAACCTGCTTTTTTTACCTAAATGATTTTCTAAACTATCAGAAAAAGCGGGTGAGTTTATTTTGTTTAATTTTTCAACGTCCTGTATACGTAAAAAAATGAATACAGCCTTGATTTTTTGCTTCTTTTTCATCAAAGGAAAAAGAAGAAGAGAACATTACCTTGATCTTTTGGTACTTTTGGATCAAGCCAAAAGTACATCCTCCAAGGCTCCATAAACCACCTTTGCCGCTTTCTCCCAACTAAACAACGCTCGCTGCTTTTTTCCTTTTTCTATTAACACTTTTTTTAAGGAAGGTGTTGTAAATAATTGGAGCATTCCGTCGGCAATGGATTGGGGATCGTAGGGGTCGATCAGGATGCCGGCTTCTCCGGCTACTTCAGCCATGGAAGAAGTGCTGGACGTGATAACAGGAACTTCGGTGTGCATTGCCTCTAAAATAGGGATGCCAAAGCCTTCAAAGAGGGAAGGGTAAACCATGCCTTCGCTGGAACCGATAATCTTTGGCAAGTCTTCTTCGGGAACATATCCTGTTAAGATAATATCTTCTTTATAGGGAGAGAAGTTTAGCTTTTCGTGAATTTCATCCGTTTTCCAGGCAAGCCGACCAGCGAGGACCAGCTTCCAATCAGATTTGGATTGTTTTTTGAAGAGGTCGAATGCTTCTATCAACCTGGCGGTGTTCTTCCGGGGATGAATGGAGCCTACGTAGCAAAAAAAAGGAACACCCTGAGTATATTGCTCCCGAATGTGTTGCTGCTCTTTTTCGGGCGTAGGTACAAATCCAGCTCTTATTCCGTTACAGCTTACGTTGATCTTAGATAAAGGGATGCCGTAACTATTATGGATATCCGATTTGGAATATTCAGAAACGGTAATAACCAGATCGGCCCTTTTCAGGTATCGGGGTACAAAGAATTCGTAATATTTTCGAGTCAGCAGATCAACATGCTCCGGAAAATGGACATGGGCAATATCATGGGTAACCATTACCGTTTTGACCGATGAGCGGAGGGAAAGGAAACCGTCGGGAGAGAGAAAAACATCGGGTTGGTATTTCTTTAGCGCCCGATACACTGAAAATTCGAACCACCAGATGTAAAGAAAGGGGTGGCGGGCTTGCGGAAACAACACTACAGGCGTTACATTGGGGGCGAAAATAAATTCGGGATCGTAGGGGCGATCGAAAAAGAATACAAACTCGTCATCTGGATGATCATGGACCAGCCGTTTGAGCACTTCATAGGTATACCATCCGATTCCTTCCAGTTTATTTTTGAGCAGGAACCTTGTATTTACTGCAATTTTCATAGTGCAACGCCAACAATTAGTCAACGATCAATTTTTTAACAATTAGCCGGACACTTGGCTCTACCTTTTCAACAACGGCAATCACCTCTTCTACGGTCACTTCTTTAATGACATCAAGAGGGAAGCATTGATTAGAGACTACGGAGAGGACAAATACAGGAAGTCCCATATGCTTGGCAACCAGCACTTCCGGTACGGTAGACATGCCTACAACATCGCCTCCGATGGTATGGATAAAGTTATATTCAGCGGGCGTTTCCAGGTTGGGGCCTGGTAGGGCTACATAAACGCCTTTGTGAGCGCGTATACGGTGAGCTTCAGCTATTATTACTGCTTTATCCAGGAGTTTTTGATCATAAGTGCGCAGCATATCGGGGAAGCGAGGGCCGAGGCGCTCGTCATTTTCACCGCGTAAAGGATTTTCGGGTTGGAGGTTGATATGGTCACGAATAAAGACGATATCTCCTGCTCTAATTGCTTCATTGGTACTGCCTGCGGCATTGGAGATAATTATTTGTTTGATTCCCAGAAATTTCATCACCCGGACGGGGAAGGTTACCTGCTTCATAGAATAGCCTTCATAGTAATGAAAGCGGCCCGCCATAGCGACCACATTTTTACCGGCAAGCTTTCCAAAAACCAATTTGCCCCGGTGGCTTTGGACGGTAGAAACCGGAAAATGAGGAATGTCGGCATAGTCAATTTCGGTTTCTATATCCATATCTTCTACCAGATTACTGAGTCCGGTACCGAGGATAATGCCGATTGCAGGTTGTAAAGAAGCTTTAGAACGGATGATCTGGATGGCTTCTTGAATTTGGTTGTACAGCATAGTGTGGTGGTTTTTTTTTCTGAATTTAGGTGTGCCACATCTATAAGTGTGCCACACCTATAGGTGTGGCACACTTATAGATGTGGCACACGTATTTGAACGCGAATTTATCCATCAAAATCTGAAAATTAAAACGAAAAGCTGTTTTTAAATTCCACGAGCTCGTCGACAAAGCTCTTTTCAGGGATGGATATGTACTCAGTCAGCTTGCAGGGAATCTTGACGATTGTTTGCAAGATATCCATATTTTCGTTGACATATAAGGTCTCCAGGTTTGGGTAGAGGTCTCGCATCTGCCCGGCAATCTGATTGATATTCATATTAAATTCAGCGAGATTGTAAGTGCCGGCTGGGATCTCCTGGTTACGGATCAATTCATTGATCATATACGCTAATTTCTGAACGCTGATAAAGGACCTGCCCTGGTTGCCGTTACCGTTGATCCGTACCCTACCCAGAAAATTAGCCTCAAACATAAAGTTATTGATAATGGAATCCATCCGTAGCACCGGATTATACCCATAAACATTCCCCGATCGGATGATCTGAACTTTCAGCTTGTTACTCAAACGATTGATCTGCTTCTCCCCATTGTGTTTTGATATGCCATAAAAAGTGCTAGGTCTTGGAGTATAGGTTTCATCAACAGGCGCTTCTGTATGCCCGTAAACGGACCAGCTACTAAGATAAATGATCTGCTGGACGTTGCTTTCCTCTAGTGCATACCCCAGATTTGCGGCTCCCCAATGGTTGATCTGATCGAAATAATGCGCCTCATGACCCGAAATGGTATAGGGTGAAATCACTTTCGCTGCCAGATGTACTACCACATCTACATCTGCCATCGCTTTTTGTAAGGAACGCCCATCCAACAATTCGCCCTTTATAAAGTGCAGTTTTTTGGTATTATAGGTTTGACCGGTAAAAAAGGAATAGACTCCTCTGGAAAGATTATCATACAAAATAATATCCTCTGTAGCATTATTGGTATTCAAAATCGATTGAATGAGTGAATACCCAATATATCCGCAACCGCCGGTAATGAGTAGTTTCATGTCATTTTAAGTTGAGTGGTTGATTTGTTTAGGTGTTGAGCGAGGAGTTAATAGTAATCCAACAATCATTTTTCCATCAATCTTTTCAATCCTTTTTAATCAAATCGGTATGTAGCCCGCACTCCGTCTTGTTTAGCCCGGCCCATCGTCCATCGCGGGTAGACCCAAATTGATCGGGATCAAACTTGCGGGTGCAGGGAGAACAACCAATGCTGAGATATCCCTTACCATCAAGGGGGTGCTTGGGAAGGTCGTGGTCCTTAATGTATTTGTAAATCATACGGTCGTCCCATTCCAACATAGGATGATAACGGATGACCCCTTTCGAACTCGCTTCTTCCTCCTTGAAATTTTTCCGATTTTGATTTTGACTTTTTCGGACACCGGAGATCCAAACATCTTTTTCTGCTAAGATGGGTTCTAAGGGTAAGATTTTATTGAGATAACAACAATAATCGGGATTGCTGGCAAAGAAAAAACGGTTTTCACCATCGCGTTGAGAGGCTTTAGAGATAGGTGAAACCAAATCGATGACATTCAGACCAAGCACCTCTTTTACCTGGTTTTTGTATTGAAGCGATTCCGGAAAATGAAAGCCCGTATTGAGGAAATAAACGGGAAGTTCCGGCTCTATTTGGCTAATAACATGCAGCATAGGAATGCTGTGCGTTTGGAAGGAAGAAGTGGCAAAAACCTGTAGACCTTTTTCTTTGTATTGCCTAATCTTTTCTTCTATACGAGTAATAAAGTGTTCATAAGTTACCATGAGAGGGTAGTTTTAGATCATTTTCAGCTACAAATGTAAAGGAAAAAATTGGAAAATAAACCCCAAACAAAAAACGGTGAACAGCCTACAGACTTTTCACCGTTTTTATCTCATCACTCAATACCCAATACTCAATACCCAATACTCATCACCCAATACCCAATACCCAATACTCAATACCCAGTACTCAAGACCCAATACCCAAGACTAATCCACAATCATCGTCTCCCTGTCCAATTCCTGTTGCTTAATATTTACGGGTAAGTCCCTGTATTCATACTCCTGAGTGCGGAGCTGCGGGGTGAACCCTGCTTCTCGAATCGCTTCCTGAATACCGTTAGCCGTAAACCGGAAGTTGGCACCCGCTGCAGAAACCACATTCTCTTCGATCATGATACTACCAAAATCATTAGCACCGGAATGCAGGCAAAGATTAGCAACCTGCTTTCCGACCGTCAGCCAGGAGGCCTGTATATTGGTAATATTAGGTAACATAATTCGGCTGATAGCAATCATGCGAATATATTCGTCACCCGTACAGGTGTTTCTTGCTCGTTTGATCTTTTTTAAAATGGTATCCTCATCCTGGAAAGGCCACGGAATAAATGCAATAAATCCTTTCGCACCTTCCGGCTTCATGGCCTGCACTTCACGAAGACGAACCAGGTGGTCCATACGTTCTTCATTGGTCTCAATATGGCCAAACATCATCGTGGCTGATGTGGTTAAGTCTACTTTGTGCGCAGCGTGCATAATATCCAGCCATTCCTGCCCGCCACATTTACCTTTAGATATCAGACGACGAACCCGGTCGCTCAAAATTTCGGCTCCGGCTCCCGGAAGACTATCCAAACCTGATTCTTTCAAGGCTGAAAGTACTTCTATATGAGTAGAACCTTCTAACTTAGTGATATGCGCAATCTCCGGAGGCCCCAATGCATGTAATTTAAGCTCCGGATACAACGACTTCAATTCTCTGAACAAATCTACATAATAAGCCAGACCCAGGTCGGGATGATGTCCTCCCTGTAGTAATAACTGCTGCCCTCCGTATTCAAACAACTCATCGATCTTTTGTTTGTATTGCTCAATAGTCGTAATGTAAGATTCTTCATGTCCCGGACGACGATAGAAATTACAAAACTTACAATTGGCAATACAGACATTGGTCGTATTTGAGTTCCGGTCAATGATCCAGGTAACCACATTCCCCGGTACATGCTTCTGTCGCAACTGGTTGCCTACATACATCAACTCGGCTGTAGAAGCATGTTCAAATAAAAACTGTCCTTCCTCTTTGGTCAAAAACTCCAGATTCAACGCTCTTTGCAATAAATCTTCTATACGCATGTTTTACGATTTTTTCTTTACTGATTAACTGTTTTTTGAGGCTAATTGTTTATCAGGTTCTCGCAATGTTGCACAGGTGCTATTTTGCAATTTGTTCAGGATGGAACGCGGATCTTTCGGATTAGACGGATTAACGCGGATTTTTTCATAGTTCACCCAAGACCCAAGACCCAAGACTCACGAAATCCTGCTCCATCCTTTCTTATCCTTATAATATTTCTCTAAATAGGCTTTCATGTTGGCATGCATGGGTTTTTCTAAGTTAGGATCATTTTCCAGCACGCGTTTGGCGATCTCTCTAGCCGTTTGCAAGATGCGACCATCTTTGGCTAGATCGGCGATGCGGAGCTGAACGATACCGCTTTGTTGAGTGCCTTCGAGATCACCGGGACCCCGAAGGCGTAGATCGGCCTCTGCTATATCAAAGCCATTATTGGTACGGACCATAGTGGCAATGCGTTCTTTCGACTCGTTGGAGAGTTTATAGCCGGATAGGAGCACACAGAAAGACTGTTCGGCACCTCGCCCCACTCTTCCTCGAAGCTGATGGAGTTGCGACAGGCCAAAACGCTCGGTGTTTTCAATGATCATTACTGAAGCATTGGGAACATTGACGCCCACCTCAATAACAGTAGTAGCTACCATGATCTGCGTTTCGCCCTTGACAAAACGCTGCATTTCAAAATCTTTATCGGCAGGTTTCATGCGGCCGTGGACGACGCTGATTTGATAATCAGGTTTAGGAAATTCGTGTTGTAATAGCTCATATCCCGCTTCCAGATTTTTGAGATCCAGTTTTTCAGATTCTTCGATCAGGGGGAAGACGACATAGATCTGCCGTCCTTTGGCAATTTCTTTCTTCATAAAACCATTTACCCATAGACGCTGGCTTTCGTACTTATGCATCGTGACAATATCCTTTCTGCCGGGAGGGAGTTCATCAATGACGGATACGTCCAGGTCTCCGTATAGTGTCATGGCTAACGTCCTGGGAATAGGCGTGGCGGTCATGACCAGGATATGAGGAGGGTAGGGGTGACTTTTTTTCCAGAGTTTGGCCCGTTGGGCGACGCCGAATCGATGCTGCTCGTCGGTGATCGCCAGCCCTAGGTTTTTAAACACTACCCATTCTTCTATCAACGCATGGGTGCCGATCAAGATATGGATGTGGCCTTCTTTGAGTAGTTGGAGTAACGCTTTACGCTTCTTTCCTTTAATGCTTCCGGAGAGGAAGCCCACTTGAATGCCCAGTCCTTTAACGTAATTGGAGATAGATTGGTAGTGTTGTTGAGCCAGGATCTCAGTGGGAGCCATGAGGCAGGTCTGAAAATCATTATCGAGGGCGATCAGCATAGCCATTAGCCCAACAATGGTTTTCCCGCTACCGACGTCTCCTTGCAGAAGGCGATTCATTTGTATACCCTGGCCCAGGTCTTTACGGATCTCTTTAAGTACGCGCTTCTGGGCTCCTGTCAGTTCGAATGGTAGATTTTCTTTGTAGAATGTATTGAAGAAGTCGCCGATTTTGGAAAAAGCAAATCCTTTGACTGCTTTTTTTCGTTGGTCCTTAATTTGCAACAATCGAAGTTGTAAGAAATAAAGTTCTTCAAATTTGAGCCGATTGCGAGCAGCTTTGAGTTGTTGCTCATCTTTAGGAAAATGGATCATACGAATCGCCTCATAACGATGCGGAAACTTAAACTTATCCAACATATACTGAGGTAGATTCTCTTTCAGGTCATGAGTAGATAGTTTGGCGAGCAGCGCCTTCATGATTTTTCGCCTCCCCTTAGCGTCTAATCCTTTATTATTGAGTTTTTCAGTGCTCGAATAGACTGGAGCAAAGGTCGTAGCTTCTTTTGTATTAACCGGTTTGGCCAGCTCCATTTCCGGATGAGGAAGATTAACTTGGGATTTAAATACATTGATGCGTCCGTAAGCTACATACTCCTTGCCGATTTCCAGCGTCTTTTCCAACCAACTGATGCCTTTAAACCAAACCAGGTCAATGGCTCCGGTTTGGTCGCGCAATCTTCCAACCAGTCGCTTTTTTCTTCCCTCTCCAACCGTTGATAATCTTCTTAAGATCCCTTTTATCTGGACGGTTTCCGATTGGCTATTGACTAGGCCGATATCAGTAAATTGGGTCTTGTCGATGTATCTGAATGGAAAGTGGAACAATAGATCCCGGAAGGTATAAACATTTAGTTCCTTTTTTAGCAAATCGCCCTTTACCGGGCCAACGCCTTTAAGGTATTCGATTGGGCTGTCTAGTATTGATTTATTTACAGGCATATCAATCCATCATTCAAAAAAGGAAGGTAAATATAAAAAAAATGTTTTAAATAACGCCGAAACGCCGAAATGCTGGAAGGCAGTTTTGGAAGAAATAAACAAGGGTGTTGAACAGGTATATATGGATCTAATGGTATATAATTTTAATCTATTAATAGTTGATCCCCCCTAAAGCGCCCCAGCTTTACGGCTTTACGGCCCTAGGGCGCTACGGCGTTCCAGCGTTCTATCGTTACGGCGTGTTAGTAACTGTGTGGAAAACTAAATCATCCTAAAAAAAAGGTTTGTTATTTGAAATTATTTTACTGACATTAGAGTTAAGTTGTTTTTAAGTAAGACCAATGAACTCTTTTCAACGGATTAGGGTTAGTTTGAAACTACTATGCGTTGTTTAGCATTTATAATTTATTACAGAACCATAGTAATGGTGAAATGATAGATAGCCTGTTCTAAAGGTATTGTTTTATCATTACTAAAGCTTTTAACAATGGAATCGAAAAGACAAAGACAAGTCGCCGAACTGGTCAAGCGTAATTTTAGCATGGTTTTACAGCAAGAAGGCCAATACATTTATGGCAATGAGGCTTTGGTTACCGTAACTTCTGTCAAGATGTCCCCTGATTTCGGGATTGCTAAGGTGTATTTGAGCGTATACAATACAGAAAATAAACAGGCGGTCATCTTGGAAATGGAGGATAACTATCCCCGCCTGCGTCAAACCCTTTCCGCCCGTATCCGTAAACAAATAAGGAGAATTCCCGAGTTGCAATTTTATCTGGACGATACACTGGATGAAATGTACCGCTTGAATGCCTTGTTTGATAAATTAGAGGAAGATAACCAGATGGGAAAAAGGAGACGAAATTAACAACAATAACTGATCTTTCGCAAGCGAAAGATTTGTAAAATTGCAAAATATTATTAAGG
>CAZHOV010000211.1:0-8665 GCA_964534315.1 uncultured Saprospiraceae bacterium
ACGCGCTAGATTTAGGATCTAGTGCCGCAAGGCGTGGGGGTTCGAGTCCCTCCACCCGCACAGAATCAAAAAAAGGCCTTTCGATTTGATCGAAAGGCCTTTTTACTATACTTCAAAAAGATTTCCAGCAAGACCTTTACCCGGTTTGTCAATGAAATCAGAGTCGTTCATGCCTGTAAGTTACTGGCCGATCAACAATCCAACATCACCGAAATCTGTTATGAAAGCGGATTCAATAACTTTTCCCACTTCAACCGACTATTTAAAGAAATTACCGGAAAAACACCTTCTGAATACCGAAAAGATTTGAAACAGCTTATTCTTTCCTGAGGACAGTAGGACCAGACAACCAGAAGACAAGAAGACAGGAGGACCAGAGGTAGCGACTTAGCGAATATTACCCTTTTCTACTTTCTACTTTCTACTTTCTACTTTCTACTTTCTACTTTCTACTTTTAACTTTCTACTTTCTACCAGACAAATGAATGAATAATTCTCCTTTATCTCTATTTTTAATTTCTTGATCTAATAATCTGGTCTTGAGTCGATAGTAGTACTATTTTATCTCAAAACCAGATACCTATGGAGCGAATCATCGACCACTTCAAACAATTTACGGCACTAAAAGTATTTACCATTTATCTGCGGTATTTGATAGGCGGGGCCTTTATTTTTGCAGCTTTGGTGAAAATCAAGGGCGAACGTTTTACCACTATGCCTACTGACACAGAAGTTGGTTACTTCTTTGAGGCTATGTATTCCACCGGAATGTACTGGCGATTTTTAGGACTTTCGCAGTTAGTAGCTTCTATTTTATTGATGACCCAGCGTTTTGCAACGGTGGGTGCCTTGTTGTTTTTCGGGATCATTCTCAACATCACCCTGATCACCATTTCCGTCAATTTTGGCATGGGTACTCCTGTTATTACGTCCCTTATGCTGTTGGCCACTATATACTTACTGCTATGGGATTATTCCAAACTCAAACTGCTACTCTACCCGGAACATAAAATAATCGTCGATTACTCAGCTAAAAAGGACCGTTTTATGGAAGATTCCTGGTGGATGGTTTTAGGAGCATTGTTGATTATCGTTACCTTGGTATTTGCATATACCCGGACGGGGTTAATTCAATGGTTTTTGTTGTGTGTCGGGATAGGGTTTTTAGGATTTGCAGGTTATTTCGTGAAAGAAAAAAGGATGAAAAGTAGAAAAAAGGTAGTATCCTGAGTAATGTTCATTTTTTCCAGTGGCGCTTCATGTGCGATTCAAAGTTGGATTTGAATGTCAATCCGATAGGAAGGCTTTTTTCTCTTATCAATACATCCTCAGAAGAGTAGGATTTTATTTGAGCTATATTTATGGCAAAGGACTTGTGTATCCTGTACAGGGGTGCTTCCTTATGGTTTTTTAGAAAAGTTCCAATAGAATCTTTTACCATAAACTTTTCATTTATTGTAAATACCTTGACATAGTCTTTCATGCCTTCGATATAAAGTAATTCAGAAAAAGGAATCTTCACATTCCGGCGATCGGCTCTTACGGAAATAAAGTCCTTAACAGAGTCCTCTTGAGCAATTGAATGGGTCGGATGAAGATCGAGATAGCGATGAACAGCCTGGATGAAACGATTAAAGGGAATGGGTTTAACAAGATAGTCTAAGACCTTTAACTCGAAACCCTCTACAGCAAATTCCCGATAAGCGGTGGTGATAATTATTTCCGGACGATGCTCCAGTGAAGCAATAAACTCTAAACCGCCGAGTTGAGGCATATTCAAGTCAATAAACAACAAATCGACCTTTTCTTTCAACAAAAAGTTATATCCTTTTACCGGATCATTAAACCGTCCGATCAGATCCAGCACTTCTATTTTGGAAATATAGTCTTCTAATAGATCCAGGGCGAGGTCTTCGTCGTCGATTATTATGGTTTTGATTTGCATGGTTAACGTTTTTTGATGTTGCCGGTAGTGTGGAGTATTAGATCGTAAACTCCAATTCAGCAAGAAATTGGTCTCCCGTTTTGTGTGTGCGCAATTCGTGTTGCTTTGGGTACAAAAGCATCAAGCGTCTTTTCAAATTCTCCAAACCAATTCCTTTTTTAGGAGAACTGATGTTGATGGTATCCTTACTTCTGGAAACGGAGTTGGCAACGCTAAAACATAGTTTATCATTTTGCTGCTTTATCTTGATATCCACCTTAAAAGTTCCATCTTTCACCGCCCCGTGTTTGAAGGTATTTTCCACCAACGTAAAAAGCAGTAAAGGAGCAATGGGATAGGTGGTTTGATCTATTTGATCTGACCATTTCACCTTTAATTTTTCACCATATCGCAATCGTTCTAATTGCATATAATCCTGAATGACGTCCAACTCCTTTTGCAGTGGAATTTCTGCAGCGCGGCAGTCGTAAATCAGAAAGTCGAGTAATTGGGATAATTTCATAATACTCTCAGCGGTCTGATCGGATTTTTTCCGGGCAAGACTATATAAATTATTTAGGGTATTGAAAAGAAAATGTGGATTGAGCTGGTTGCGCAAAAACGCCAGTTCTGCTTCTGTCTGAGCCCTGATCAGCTGTTTTACCCGCTCGAGATTTTCCTGCCATTCGGCTATGATTTGCACACATACGGCCAGGGCGATCACAGCGTAATCCCGGATCACATTTTTCAGTACTTTAGTTATAGGAAGCGGGAAAATTTCATGTTCAAAAAAGTAAATCACCCCTATGGTCATGTAATATCTCAACAGATAAATAACTGCCATAACGAAAAGTAGACCGATGGAAAACAAGGTGTATTTTTGCTGCCTTAAAAACCTGGGAACCAAAACAAAGGCAATAAAATAAGTTGCTCCCATTATTCCGGGCATGTAAACCAGTATCTGTCCTATTAATTCCCATTTTTGCTCTGCCCCATAATGAAAATAATTGGCAACAAATTCCAGTACCCCATAAAGCAACCAAAATCCAATATGAAATATAATTTTTTTCCCTTTCATGGTACAAGGTTCTGCAATTCCTTCCCTATTTAGTTTAAAAATAGATAATCTTCATCAAAATGTAGAGCAATTGGGTTGATCTACCTGAATGTCTTGTTTTTATTCTATTTCCTAGAAGCCCTCTTTTTCCAATTTTCTTCATTATCGAGCTGTTTATTTTTGATTTGCCGCTTAAGCACTATAGGCTTCATCTTCCACCATTGAAATGGTGGGTTAGTAACGAACAAAAAATAAGTATTGCATTTTGATCGAGGAGATTTCATCGAAAGATAAGGCAAAAAACGTAGGCGATGCCTAGCATCGACGAGGCTTTTTAACGCCATATTTCGGTGAAATAACCCATCAAAATCGATAAGTTATTCTTTGATCGTTACTTAATCGTTTTTATAATCCATTATTCATTAAAATACAAGAATATGAAAAGCAACCGTTATTTTCCAATAAACGACACCAACTGTTTTTTGGAATAACCAAAGGTTGTGATGATCAAATCTACGTTGCAGAATCAGCAGAGCGCCGGGTTTTAAAAATAGTAAAAGGTCAAAAGCCCGAAGTTTTTTACCAATCGGAAAAGTATTGGTCCCCGCATGGAATAGCGTTTTTACAGGGAGATGCCTATATCATGGAAGCAGGATATAAAGGAATAGCAGGACATTTGGGGCCAAGAATTGTAAAAATTTCTGAGTCAGGAGTGAAAACTGAATTATTTAGCTATAAAGAATACCAAAAAGAAAAAAGGTTGAAAAAAGGTACCCTTTCAAGTCCGGAAGAAGGCAGGGGTTGGATGAGATGGATCTTCCCTTTTCTAATCGTTTTGGGAGTAGCCGTTAGTTGGACCATCAAATCATGGTTAAAATCAAGGTATTAGGGGTTGATTTTTATAGAAAAAACAGGCCTTAACAAGAAGAAAATTGGGTGGCTCAAAACACCAAAGTGTTTTGAGCCACCCTTTAGCAAATAAATAATAGCGATCCTTTAAGCTATTCGTTACTTTCCGCACAATTACTTACCTTTGTGAATTGTGAATTAAAATTCAAAGCCGTAATTTTGGAATTCGAATGAATTGTTCGGAAAATTATTGAATGACATAAAAAAAGGAAGTATGCCAAAAGTCAATCGGGTAGATCATGAGAACCTGACCACTACGTTAGCCATCACCATCGAACAAGACGATTACAAAGCTAAATATAAGGAAGAGCTGAATAAATTTCGCAAAGAAGCTCATTTTAAAGGATTCAGAAAGGGTAAGACTCCGCTGGGGTTTATACGAAAAATGTATGGAAAGTCTATCCTTACAGATGCCATCAATGAACAACTGCAACTGGCTCTTTTTAGTTATCTGGAAGATAATAAGCTCAACTACATTGGCCAACCTATTCCTTCCAAGGATCAGGAACCGGTAGAATTCGATCCTTCAGAATTGAAGGATTACGAATTCAAATTTGATGTGGGTCTTTCTCCGGAATTTGAAGTAAAAGAATTGGAAGAAGATAAGACTTTTCACCAGCTTGAGGTGAAAGTAACGGAAGAAATGATCGATGATTCGATGATGGAAGCCCGAAACCGAATGGGAGAAACGGTTGAAGTAGAAGCTATTGAAAATGAATCGGATATTATCGAATTTGAAGCCCTTGAACTCGAGGAAGATGAACCAAAAGCAGAAGGCTTTAAAACGACTTTTATGATCCCTATCGACCGGATTGCAGACGAGGCCTTTAAAGAAAAGGTGCTAAAAGCTCAAAAAGGAGATCAATTCCGATTTAACATCTATAATTTAGAAAAAGATCTTTCCAAAGAAGATGCCATCAAATACTACCTGAAGCTTGAAAATCCCGAAGAAGCGGAAGGCATTGGAGAGCATTTTGAAGGAACTATCACTAAAATCACTCAGCGGAAACCGGCAGAACTAGACGAAAAATTCTTTGAAGGATATTTTGGTAATGAAGAAGTAAAAACAGAAGAGGAAGCCCGGAAATTTTTTGAGGATAATAACAGTAAATTTTATAAGAATAAAGCGCATACCCTGCTATGGCAGGATATGCAGAACTTCCTAATGCAGGAAAACCCAGTAGCCCTCCCCGCTGAATTCCTGAAAAGATGGCTGCTCTTTTCCAGCGACCGGATCAATGAAGAAAATCTGGAAGACAATTTCAACGGTTTTGTAAGGGGCTTGCGCTGGAAAATGATCCGTGAAAAGCTTATCGCTAAATATGATGTAATGGTTACGGAAGAGGAAATTGTCGAAGCACACATGGAAAATATGCGGCAGTACTTTGGTGGACAACTAGACGAAAACTACCTGAAAATGATGGCCCAGCGATTTATGGAAGATGAATCCAGAGTGGAAGATATCCGGCAAGACCTCTACAGTGATAAGTTGTTCAACAAACTTAAAGAACATTTTACGATTGCCTCAAAATCAGTAACGGTAGAAGAATTTGACGAGGAAATGGAGGATTTTCGCAAAAAGATCCTCGACCAACAAGAAGAGGAAGACAAACAAGTGGCATCAGACACAGCAGAATCTACCCCGGCAGCTGATATGAATGAAGGGTAATGCAGTTTTTATCGAGCTCACGCGGTATTTTATCGATAAAAATATCCCAAAAGATAACTTTTACTCATTATCAGGTGTTCTTTTCTAAATATTCTGGATTGTCTACTCGGATAGTCCTTCTTTTTTTCGAACCATTGAAAATTATTAATTATGTTTCACCAAGATGAATTTAAGAAATATGCTACCAAGCACTTGGGAATGAGCAGTATGCACCTTGAGAAATACATGGAGCAATCGCTTCCGACGACTATTCCCAACCTTACCAATTTCACAACAGCTATCATTGACGAACGCATCAAAAACGTCTTTCCGATGGATGTTTTCTCTCGTCTGATGATGGATCGTATCATCTTTATGGGTGTGCCCGTATCGGATTATGTAGCTAATGTAATCCAGGCTCAGTTGCTGTTTTTGGAATCTGATGATCCTAAGCGAGATGTGCAGATGTTTATCAACAGCCCGGGGGGGTCGGTAATTGCCGGATTGGGTATCTATGATACGATGCAGTACATTTCACCTGACGTTAATACGATCTGTACCGGAATGGCGGCTTCTATGGCAGCCGTATTACTTTCTTCAGGTGCCAGGGGAAAACGTACCTGTTTGCAGCATAGTAGAGTAATGATCCACCAACCTTCTGGCGGAATGCAAGGTCAGGTCTCAGACATGGAGATCTCTTACAAATTGATCAAGCAAATGCAGGAAGAATTATATCAGATTCTGGCCCACCATACCGGACAACCCTTTGAAAAAATTGAGGAAGATTCTGACCGCGATCATTGGTTAAAAGCTGAAGATGCAAAAGAATACGGATTGGTAGACGAGGTGCTGCTTACACATGAAATAAAAAAGGAAGAATAAATTGTAATATGAACGGCTAAGAAGGTGTTTTTTGAAAGAAACACCTTCTTTCCGCTATTAAATTGGTATCTTGTAAGAACCCGACAAACAGTACGATTTAAGAATCTAACTTAAAAACGAATTATGCGACGGAGTAAGCAAAATTTTAGATGCTCTTTTTGTGGTAGAGATAAGTCTGAAGCCCTCATTCTGATTGCAGGAATTGACGGCCATATTTGTGAAGTATGCGTAGAGCAAGCTGGTGAGATCATTGAAGAAGAACTCTACGGTAATAAAACAGAAAAAACGGAAGGAGAAGACTTCTTCCTCCCCGAACGAATCATCCCTAAAGACATTAAATTTCATCTCGATAAATACGTAATCGGCCAGGAAGAAGCTAAAAAATTTCTATCTGTTGCCGTTTATAACCACTATAAGCGCCTTGGTCAAAATAGTGACGATGGCATTGAAATCGAAAAATCCAATATCCTTTTTGTCGGAAAGACCGGAACGGGAAAAACATTGATGGCCAAAACCATCGCCCGCTACCTCAATGTACCCTTCGCAATCGTCGATGCAACCGTCTTTACTGAAGCGGGTTATGTAGGAGAAGATGTGGAAAGTATTTTAAGCCGCTTGCTTCAAGTCTGCGATTATAACGTATCCGCAGCCGAAAAAGGAATCGTATATATCGATGAGCTCGATAAAATCTCCAGAAAAAGCGACAACCCATCTATTACCCGGGACGTATCAGGTGAAGGTGTTCAACAAGCCCTTTTAAAAATGCTGGAAGGTACCAGCGTAAATGTTCCTCCCCAAGGAGGCCGTAAACACCCCGAACAAAAATTGGTGAAAGTCAATACCGAAAATATTCTCTTCATCTGCGGAGGTGCCTTCGAAGGTATCGAAAAAATTATCGCCCGACGGATCAATACCCAGGTTATCGGTTTTAATTCTGCAGATAAAAACCAAATCGATAAAGAACAACTCCTACAATATATCTCTCATCAAGATCTCAGATCTTTCGGGCTCATCCCTGAACTGATCGGACGACTTCCAGTGCTTACTTATCTGGAGCCATTAGATACCGATGCATTAAGGCGCATACTTACAGAACCTAAAAACGCCCTACTCAAACAATATAAAAAGATGTTTGCCCTTGAAGGGATCAAACTGGAATTCTCAAAGGGCGCTATCGACTTTATCGCCGAAAAAGCACTTGAATTCGACCTCGGTGCAAGAGGACTACGCTCCATCTGCGAAGCGATCATGACAGACGCCATGTTCGAACTCCCTTCCCAACAAGATGTCAAGACGTTTGAAGTTACTAAAACCTATGCACGGGAAAAACTTAATAAATCTAAGTTTGCACAACTCAAAGCAGCGTAGGATCATCACCTAGGTTTTGGGTCTTGAGGAATTATTTTAAATTTGCTTTTTTCTTACGACCCAAAACTCATGAGCCAAGACACCCACACTGTCCGGTACTTTGCAGAGATAGCCTATCAGGGTACTCATTATTTTGGCTGGCAACGACAGCCCGATCAATTGTCTGTTCAACAAATATTGGAAGAGGCTTTTTCACTTATTTTGAGGACTGACATCCAAATCGTTGGCTGTGGTAGAACAGATACTGGTGTTCACGCCAGTCAGTATTTCTTTCATTTTGATTTTGAAGGCGACTTTCCGGATCATTTCCTGTACCGGATTAACAAATACCTGCCAAAAGATATAGCCGTTTTTAGAGTTTTTCCAGTTCAGCCTGACAAGCACGCCCGCTTCGATGCCACTTCACGATCTTACGAATACCATTTAAGCTGGCAAAAAAGCCCCTTTCTCATCCACACTCAAACCTATTTTCCACTAGCCCAAGACTTTGATCGAGACCAACTCCAACAAGCCGCGAAACTCTTACTCCAATACCCTTCCTTTTTCCCGTTCTGTAAAAGCAATACAGACACCAAAACGATGGATTGCAAATTGACCATCTCCGAATGGGAGTTCCGGGAAGAACAACATAAAATGATCTACCAGGTCACTGCTAACCGCTTTCTAAGAGGAATGGTACGGCTCATAGTCGGTATGTGTATCAACGTAGCTCAAAACAAACTCCCCCTGAAAGCTGTCAAAATAGCCCTGGACCAACAAACACGACTCCCCAAAAGCACAAGCGCTCCACCCGAAGGGCTCTTTTTGAGCAAAGTGGTTTATCAATGAGCAATGGGCAATGGGCAATGGGCAATGGGCAATGGGCAATGGGCAATGG
>CAZHOV010000212.1:0-8654 GCA_964534315.1 uncultured Saprospiraceae bacterium
ATAACAATGAAAGTGTACAATCCGGATACTTTGAACCAAATTGACGAAGTGAAACTCAGATAGTAGTTTTTTATGGCACATATCCTTAA
Source organism: uncultured Saprospiraceae bacterium (assembly GCA_964534315.1). Classification (GTDB taxonomy): domain Bacteria; phylum Bacteroidota; class Bacteroidia; order Chitinophagales; family Saprospiraceae; genus CAZHOV01. Next base: position 90 of record CAZHOV010000212.1, read on the forward strand.
TAAAAGAAGGTGCTTTACTTTTTTCAAAGTAGGAAGTATTACTTTTAGTGGGCCTGTAATTCATATCGCAATGATGGATAACTAAGCAGTTGAAATCAACAGTATCGTGCAACAGTAGGATCAATAAGTGTTTCTTTTTCAACGCACGAATGAAAAAGAAAACCCAACCCGCAAAAGCAGCCGGTTCGTTCCTCACCCGCTGTTTTTTCAGCCAGCCCGCACAATGCTATACCACCACACCGGCTATTAAACATACTCATATGATGAAATAAAAAATTTATTGCCTACCTTTGGTAATTATGATCACTGATTCAAGATGAATAGAATTAAGGCGGTTTTGGAAGAAAAAGGGCTTACTCAAATTTGGCTATCTGAAAAACCGGGCAAGAGCTACAATATAGTAAATTCTTATGCCAAGAATCGAAGGCAGCCGAGTATTGAAACCCTATTTAAAATTGCGAAAATTTTAAACGTGAAAGTCACAGATTTAATAAACGAGAATCAGCCTATAACAGATTAATATGAACTTGGTAAAAGAAGATGATATTGAATATGGGTTTGTAGGTACACTACAAGGGTTAAAATATACGTATCGCAAGGACATCAGGGATCGCAATACGCTGGAGCAAAATTTTAGAAAGAAATTTGAAGCACTAAACCGAGTCAACTTAACGGATTCGGAATTTGAGCGGCTAAGAGAAGAAATCATTAGCCCCGATGTTTTTAGATCAGCAAAGTATTTACGAGAAATAAACACCTTCCAACGGGAGGATGGCACTCCGCTACAATACACCCTCGTAAACATCAAAGACTGGTGCAAAAACGAGTTTGAAGTGGTCAACCAACTCCGCATCAATACCGAGAATAGCCATCATCGGTACGATGTCATCTTGTTGATAAATGGACTGCCGGTGGTTCAGGTAGAACTGAAGACGCTGCAAGTAAGCCACCGAAAAGCCATGCAGCAAATCGTGGACTACAAAAATGATCCGGGCAACGGCTACACCAATTCCCTGCTGTGTTTCATGCAGCTCTTTATTGTCAGCAACACCTCCAACACCTTCTACTTCGCCAATAATAACCTCCAACACTTTCAGTTTAACGCCGATGAGCAGTTTCTACCGGTCTACGAATTAGCCAAAGCAGATAATAGCAAGGTGCATAATCTATTTGATTTTACCGAGCAGTTTTTGTCCAAATGTGCTCTGGGGGAAATGATCAGCCGCTACATGGTGCTGGTGGAATCGGAGCAAAAGATGCTCATCATGCGGCCGTACCAGATCTATGCGGTAAAAGCCATCGTGGATTGCATTGAGCAAAACAGAGGCAACGGTTATATCTGGCACACGACCGGAAGTGGCAAAACACTGACCTCCTTCAAAGCTTCTACGCTCCTAAAGGATAATCACAATATTGAAAAATGCCTCTTTGTGGTCGACCGCAAAGACCTCGACCGGCAAACGCGGGAAGAGTTCAATAAATTTCAGGAAGGCAGTGTAGAAGAAAACACCAATACCGAGACCTTGGTCCGGCGAATGCTCTCCACCGATTATGCGGACAAGGTTATTGTGACGACCATTCAAAAGTTGGGCCTGGCATTAGATGCTACAGAGAGACACAATGCATTGCGTTTTAACAAAAAAAACTACAAAGAACGACTACAACCGCTAAGCAACAAACGCATAGTATTCATCTTTGATGAGTGCCACCGCTCGCAGTTTGGGGAAAACCACAAGGCCATCAGGGAATTTTTTCCGAAAGCTCAGCTCTTCGGCTTTACCGGGACGCCGATCTTTGAGGATAATGCTACCTACAGGACCATAGAAGGACAACAGGCTACCTACAAAACAACCGCTGACGTTTTTCAAAGCGAGCTACACGCTTATACCATCACCAATGCCATCGAAGATAAGAATGTGCTGCGTTTTCACATCGACTACTTTAAGCCGGATGTGGTGGTGGACGTAGGTAGCGACAAACATAAGTCGGCGGTCGTTGATGCCATTGTCCAGAAACACGACAAAGCCACCGACCACCGAAGATTCAATGCTTTTTTGGCCACCAGCTCGATCAATGATGCGATCCATTATTACCAGCTGTTTCAAGCCTATCAAGCAGATAAGCAGCAAGAAGACGAAAATTACCGCCCGCTAAACATTGCTTGTGTTTTCTCTCCCCCGGCAGAAGGCGATAAAGACATCCGGCAGATACAGGAAGACCTGCCTCAGGAGAAAGCGGATAACGAAGTAGAACCCAACAAAAAGAAAGAAGCCTTAACCGAGATCATCGCCGACTACAATCGGCAATACGGCACCAATCACCGCATCAATGAGTTCGACTTGTATTATCAGGATGTACAGCAACGCATCAAAGACCAGAAATACAGCAACGCCGACTATCCCCGCAAAAACAAGATAGATCTCTTGATTGTGGTGGATATGCTCCTGACGGGCTTTGATTCTAAATACCTGAACACCCTTTACGTCGATAAAAAACTGAAGTATCACGGACTGATCCAGGCCTTTTCCCGTACCAATCGCGTCATCAATGACACCAAGCCCTACGGCAATATCCTCGACTTCCGACATCAGGAGGATGCCGTTGATCAGGCGATGATCTTGTTTTCGGGGGCCAAAGCAGAGCACGCTAAGGAAATATGGCTGGTCGAATCCGCTGACAAGGTGATGGTCAAATACGAAGCGGCGGTTGCCAATTTGCAGGAGTTCATGGAAACCAAAGGTTTGCAATGCGACCCTGCGGAAGTACACAATCTAAAAGGAGATGCCGCCCGGGCGGAATTCATCAATACGTTCAAAGAAGTACAGCGCCTCAAAACGCAGTTGGACCAGTACACCGACCTCGAAGCGGAGCAGGTCGAAACCATGGAAAGCCTACTCCCTACCGATGATCTGCGTTCCTTCAAAGCGGTATACCTCGACACCGCTAAGCGATTAAAAGCCCAGCAGAACAAAGCGGATAAAAATACGCCGGAAGAAGTCCAACAACTCGATTTTGAGTTTGTCCTCTTTTCTTCTGCGGTCATTGATTACGATTACATCATGGGGCTGATTGCCAAATATACCCAAGAGCAGCCGTCCGGTAAGGAGAAGATGACGCGGGAGCAACTGATTAACCTCCTCAGCTCTAGTGCCAACCTCATGGAGGAGCGGGACGACATCATCGACTACATCAATTCCCTGACGGTGGGCGATAAATTGACAGAGAAACAGATCAGAACGGGCTACCAAACATTCAAAGCCCAAAAATCTGCCAACGAGCTGCGCGCCATGGCCGAAAAGCATGGCGTTGCCCCCGATCGCCTCAAAGCCTTTGTGGAGGCCATCCTGTACCGCATGATCTTTGATGGCGAAAAACTGAACGACCTGCTCGCTCCGCTGGACCTGGGCTGGAAAGCCCGTACTCAAGTAGAATTGGCACTCATGGAAGACCTGGTGCCTTTATTAAAAAAACGCGCCCAAGGGCGTGAAATAGCTGGATTGAGGGCGTATGAATAAGGGACTACCCATATCACAAAAGGAAATTGAAAGCCGAATTTTCGTTTTTCGAGAATCCCAAGTCATGCTTGACCGTGATTTAGCAGAAATGTATCAAGTAGAGACTAAGGTTTTAAATCAAGCAGTCAAGCGGAACTTAGAAAGGTTTCCAAAGCAGTTCCGATTCCAACTTAAGGACAATGAAAAAATGGAACTGGTCACAAATTGTGACCGGTTCGGTTTTTTGAACTCGCAGAATGTGACTTCAAGTTGAAAATAAATGGCAAAGGAATGCTTGACAACTGAACAAAAGGAGCTAAATATGAGTAACGAAATTATACTATATCAAACAGGTGAACTAACCGAACGAATTGAGGTACGCTTGGAAAATGAAACGGTTTGGTTAAATCAGGATCAAATGTCGACTCTTTTTCAAAGGGACCAGTCTGTGATATCACGCCACATCCGCAATGTTTTTAAGGAAGGGGAACTAGATGAAAAGAGTAATATGCAAAAAATGCATATTGCAAATTCCGACAAGCCTGTAGTCTATTACAACCTTAATGTCATTATTTCAGTTGGCTACCGGGTAAAGTCAAAACAAGGCACGCAGTTCAGAATTTGGGCTACCCATGTTTTAAGAGATTATTTACTAAAAGGTTATGTACTTAACCAACGAATGAACCGCATTGAAAACACGGTGGAACAGCTTGCTGGTAAAGTGAACGAAATTTCTTTTCAAATAAAATCAACCGAACTACCCACCCAAGGCGTGTTTTTTGACGGGCAGGTCTTTGATGCTTATAAATTAGCTTCCAAAATCATTCGCTCTGCTAAAAAAGACATCGTATTGATTGATAACTATATAGATGAAAGCACCATCACGCATCTATCCAAGAAAAACGAAGCCGTAAAGGTGCTGCTATTGACCAAAAAAATTACAAAGCAACTGGCTTTAGACGTAAAAAAAGCCAATGCGCAATACACGCATTTCAAGATCAAACCCTTTGCCAAAAGCCACGACCGTTTTTTGATTATTGATAACACAGAAGTCTATCACCTCGGTGCTTCTTTGAAGGATTTGGGCAGAAAGTGGTTTGCCTTTTCTAAGATGGATAAACATTCGGTGGAAAGCATTTTAAAAGAAATCGAAAAATGAATAAAGAGAAATCAATTACGAATGAAAAATTACGAATTACGAATAGTCAAGAAAAACGTAATTCTAAGGGCGTAATTCGCAATTCGTTAGTGCCGGAGTTGAGGTTTCGGGAGTTTGAGGAGGATTGGGAAAATGCACCATTGGGTGAAGTATATTCATTCAAAATCACAAATTCTTTTTCCAGAGATAAATTGAACTATGACGAAGGGAAGGTAAAGAATGTTCACTACGGAGATATACACACCAAGTTTTCAACATTATTTGACATTATAAAAGAGGATGTTCCATTTATAAATCAAGAAGTTTCGATTGAGAGAATCAGCGAAGAAAATTATTGCATAGAAGGAGATATTGTCATAGCTGATGCCTCAGAAGATCTTGATGATATAGGGAAAAGTATTGAAATTGTAAATTTAAACAATGAAAAACTCCTTGCAGGTTTACATACTTTCTTAGCAAGGCAAATCGAACCAAAACTAATCATCGGTTTTGGTGGATACTTGTTTAAATCAGATGGAATTCGAAAACAAATAAAGAGAGAAGCACAAGGAGCAAAGGTTTTAGGTATTTCAAAAGGAAGAATATCCGACATAAAAATTTACTATCCTAAAGAAGAAGAAGAACAACAAAAAATAGCCGCCACCCTCAGCACCCTCGACCAGCTCATCACCAGCGAAAGCGAAAAACGGGACGCCTTACAAGCCCACAAAAAAGGCTTACTGCAACAGCTTTTTCCCGCCCCGGGGGAGACGGTGCCGAAGGTTCGGTTTGGGGAGTTTGAGGGGGATTGGGAGGAGAGGAAGTTGGGGGAGGTTTGCAATATGCAAGCAGGCAAGTTTGTTCGCGCATCTGAGATAAAAGAAAATATTACAGATAGTCTTTTTCCTTGCTATGGTGGAAATGGTCTACGTGGTTACACAGAATCCTTCACTCACTCTGGCAAATATTCACTCATTGGCAGACAAGGTGCGCTTTGCGGTAATGTAAATCTTGTAGATGGTCAATTTCATGCAACTGAGCATGCTGTTGTTGTCACACCTGAAAATAGTACTGATACAGATTGGCTTTATTATGTTTTGGTATTATTGAACCTCAACCAATATGCAACTGGTCAAGCCCAACCAGGTCTTTCTGTTACTAATTTGGAGCAGGTTCAATTAAAACTACCCGAAAACCCCCAAGAACAACAAAAAATCGCCGCCACCCTTACCTCCCTGGACGAGCTCATCACCGCCCAATCCGAAAAGATAGCCGCCTTGGAGGCGCATAAGAAGGGTTTGATGCAGGGGTTGTTTCCGTAAGGATGTAAGGTTTTGCGCCTCCATAATTAATGAATAATGAAAAAATACAAAAACAAATACCGAATAGCATCTACCCGCCTGCGAAATTGGGATTACGGGTGGAATGCCTTGTATTTTGTGACCATCTGCACCAAAAATCGGGTATGCTGGTTTGGGGAGGTCCGGAATGGGACGATGCTGTTGTCGGAAATCGGTGCCATTGCCAAGGCAGAATGGTTAAAAACATTTACCATGCGTCCCGATATGAATTTATGGATGGGCGAATACGTGGTGATGCCCAATCATTTTCATGCCGTTATTGGTATTGGGCGAAATCAATACAATGTGGATGGTGATGGTGGTGACGGCGATGGTGGTGGTGATGGTGGCGACGGCGACGGTGGTGGTGACGACGGCGACGGTGGTGGTGGCGACGGCGACGGTGGTGGTGACGACGGCGACGGTGGTGGTGGTAGAGACGCAATGCATTGCGTCTCTACGTCGCCACCACCACCCAAAAACCAATTCGGCCCCCAATCCAAAAACCTGGCATCCATTATCCGTGGATTTAAAATTGGGGTAACCAAAAATGCCCGGCAAATCAATCCTGATTTTACCTGGCAACCGCGTTACCACGACCACATCATTCGGGATGATAAATCATTGCACAGAATATCACAATACATTTTGAACAATCCTTCCAATTGGAAAGAGGATAAATTTCATTTCAAATCATAAAAAATGGCGGAAAAAGATACAGGGACGCAAAATTTGGCATCTCTAGGAAAAACCCTATGGTCCATCGCCAACGAACTGCGCGGAGCCATGAATGCGGATGACTTCCGGGATTATATGCTGTCGTTTTTATTCCTGCGCTACTTGTCGGATAACTACGAGGAATCGGTAAAAAAAGAACTCGGTTCGGATTATCCCGAATTAGCAGACGATGACAAGCGCACCCCGCTATCCATCTGGTATGCAGCCAATCCCGACGATGTGCCGGCATTTGAGCAGCAGATGCGCCGCAAAGTGCACTACGTGATCGAGCCGCACTACCTCTGGCGCAGCATTTCAGAGCTGGCGCGCACCCAGCATGACGATCTCTTACTGACGCTGCAAAAAGGATTCAATTATATCGAAAATGAATCCTTTGCCAGCACCTTTAAAGGCTTGTTCTCCGAAATCAATCTGGATTCGGAAAAATTGGGGAAAGACTATAAAGCCCGAAATACCAAGCTCTGTATTATCATCACCAAAATTGCTGAAGGTATTGCCGGCTTCTCTACGGATAGCGATACCCTGGGCGACGCCTACGAGTATTTGATCGGGCAGTTTGCCGCCGGTTCAGGTAAGAAAGCGGGAGAGTTTTATACGCCACAGCAGATATCGACCATCCTTTCCAAAATTGTGATTTTAGATTGTCAAAATCCCCAAGCGGGACCGAAGCCAAAACTCGATAAGGTATTCGATTTTGCTTGTGGTTCGGGTTCGTTGCTGTTGAACGTAAAGGATAAAATTGAGAAAGACGGCGGCACCATTGGCCGGATATACGGGCAGGAGAAAAACATCACGACCTACAACCTGTGCCGCATGAATATGCTCTTGCACGGGGTCAAAGATTCAGAATTTGACATCTTCCACGGCGATTCCCTGAAAAACGAATGGCCGGTGCTCAATGAAATGAATCCGTCTAAAAAGGTAGCCTTTGATGCTATTGTGGCGAATCCTCCCTTTAGTTTACGCTGGAAGCCTTCGGAGGCAATGGGCGAGAACTTCCGCTTTAAAAATTACGGATTAGCTCCTAAGTCTGCGGCTGACTTTGCCTTCTTATTGCACGGCTTTCATTTCTTAAGCGATAACGGCACCATGGCCATCATCTTACCGCACGGTGTACTTTTCCGGGGGGGAGCCGAGCAGCGCATCCGAACCAAGCTACTCAAAGACGGCAACATCGATGCGGTCATTGGCCTGCCCGCTAAGTTGTTCTTCTCAACGGGTATCCCTGTTTGTATTTTGGTCTTAAAGAAGTGCAAAAAAGACGACAATGTACTCTTCATCAATGCCAGCGAGCACTACAAAAAGGATAAGCGCCAAAATTTTCTTCGTGATAAAGACATCACCAAAATTGTGGACACCTATATCAATCGTCCGGAAGAAGTAGAGCGTTATGCACGGCGGGTTTCCATGGAAGAAATTGAAAAGAACGATTTTAACCTGAATATATCCAGATATGTAAGCACGGCGAAGCCCGAGCCGAAGATTGACCTTAAGGAAGTGAATCAAAAGTTGATGGATATAGAAAAGAAAGCTGCTGAGAGCAGAGCAGCACACAATCGGTATTTGCAGGAGTTGGGTTTGGATCCCATATAGAAATAAATACCACCGCATTTTGCAGCACACGGCTATCCTTTCCGATAAAAATCGGGACAGGTTGTTCCTGCGGTGCCAGAGCGCTGCAAAGCCAACTCACAAAAAACGAAATAGGAATACACTAAATGAACTGAAAAAAGAAAGCCAGCAAAGAAAAATGTGTATGATATTCATACCTCCCATTCGGTCGGCACGCCTCTTATACTTGACCGTTGAACATCTGCTATTGACATAGCGCACTCATAAACAGGTATTTGCGTGT
>CAZHOV010000213.1:0-8402 GCA_964534315.1 uncultured Saprospiraceae bacterium
TGATATTTGGATAGCTGCAACAGCAAGTGTTTTTGACTTGAAGTTAGTTACCACTAATAAGGATTTTGATCATTTAGAAGAGGAATACGTAGACTTATTATACATTTCTTTAGAAGAGCTAACCTCTCATAAGTAGCCTGGTGCCAACATAAACTACGGCGACCATAGCCGGTGTGAATGCTTATTCAAAACAGTAAAAATCTAGAGAATGGGAATGGATGCGATCAAGGTGATTGACGAACTTTCCGACTACGGCGCGTAGCATTCCCGTAGGAAAAGGCTATCAGAAAAGAATTCAATATAGAGACAGCGTTATGGCAGTTAACGTGCAAGAGGTAATTGATAGCTACAGAGACTTTCAAGCAATTATTTGGGCTGCTAATTTACATATTGGGGGAAAAGGAATAATGGGAAATAAGTGGACAAAAGAAGGAGTTAAAAGCATGAGTGAATATTTGGGACAATATTATTCACTTTACAGAATAGCTATTGATTCAAAAAGAAGAAAGAATGATGAAATGTTTTTTCAAGAATTTGTAATTACAGATTCGAGAAATCTTATTGACCCAAAGTATCTAGAATTAAATTGCCATTAAATTGAGAGCCTGCTGAGAGTCGAGTAGGCAAAGGGGAACTTCCCCCCTAACCTCTCATACCTGTGTGCCGAAGCACTTCGGTGCGCAGGCACAGAACTATTGACGTGTTACCTCCCTCCAGAGCGCCGCCAGCATCAAAACTTCTTAATAAGCCTGTTTTATAACATAGCATCTGAAGCCAAAAGGTTGGTCAATCAGCTTTATAAGTAGTGCCCATAACCCCAAAAACCCTCTAAATTACCTCCTTAAAAATTTGATTCTTGCTCCATTTAGCTGTATTTTAACTGCTTTCGAACTAAAATAGGAGTTGATTTACTTAACTATAGAGCCTCACCAACTCAAACGAATGGGATACTTTGCCCATAACTGTGGAAGATAAGCTGGCGGCTCCGTCCAATAGTCAGCTAATCGCAAGCTACGCCTGCGATTAGCTGACTTAATGTTGTTAAGCATTAAAGACGAACTATTAGAAAAATAGTGCCGATCCATTGTTGCCTAAAAAACTAAAAGAAGAACCATGAAAATGATTCAGCCGTATAGTTTTCTGTTTTACATTTTAGCGATCGTTCTGTCCTTTTTTATTGGGATGCTATTCGCAGGCTTTGTTGAGGCCGGCAAAAATCAAGGGCTTGCCGGAGGTGCTATTGTCTTTGGTTATGGTGTGATGGGAGCGGGCTTAGGATTAATCGTATCTCTCCTTATTGCGTATAAGGCAAATAGAAAAATCATTATCAGGCTCAATCTAATCTTGGCCCTGATTATCACTGGCCTCTTCCTATATACCCATTTTAAATACAAGGAAAGACAAAAACAAAAGGTAGGCATTAATGAAAAAATAGATCGTTCAACAATACCGACAGTATCACTTTTGGAAGAGTTCAAAATGGCGGTGTTGAAATCACAACGGCACCACCTTATTTAGTGCCTGAACATATGAAATTAGATTATGACGTACTTATGTTCAACGTAATTTCAGTCACTCAAGATTTTATTGAAATTGAAGTAAATAAACATACTGAGCAAACAGCCTATATAAGAAAAACAAGTGGAAATTTTCAACCTTGGCCTGAGTTTTTCCTAAGCGTCAATAGTATTGAATTTATAAACCCAGAGTCACAAAGTGTTCATATTAAACCTTTAGAAAATGCAGCCGAGATAAACGTAAAATATCAGTTTATGCGTCCATTAAAAGTAAGGCGGGAATGGATGTATGTTTCTTTGCTGAATGATAATCACAACAACGTTGGAAAAGGTTGGATTAAATGGAATGACAACGGTGTACCTATGACAGGGACATGGGTCATGTCAAGTGTTCTTGGTCGGAGAGATGTGATAATGGTGTGGTAACCAAAATTATTACCTATCTTCATCAAGGAAGCAAAATTACACTATGAAATCTTCTTTATTATTTTGGATCGCTTTCTTGGGTAGTTTTTACCATTCCTTTGCGGGAAACGGAGGCTTATAAACGTTATTTGCAGCGCTATTACCCTGGGAAATTAAGTAGGTAGGAATCCATCAGGATAATAATCATAGCTTACTAACTAAATTGAACCATTATGAAATATTTAATACCTCCTTTACTCCTCTTCGCTAGCAATAGAGTTTTAACGGAATATCTATCAATTTATACGGACGCCGCAGTGTTGAAGGTCTACTAACAGATAATAAAATAGATTTCAGCTTCTTAAAACCGGGCGTTTATTTCTTAAAAATATATTACTCAGGAAAATTGGAATTCATTCAAAAAATCATTAAAATTTGAATTTTAACATGACCTAAACCTTATGACAAAGCAACAAGCATTTGAACAACTGGAAAAGAAATCCTCAGGTATTCCTTTCGATGCAGTTGAATACCTTTATAATCACGAACAGGACCCCGAAATTGAACAGAAAATCATCTTCTACCTAGAGAATGCCTACAATGAAGATCTCTTGTACGACCCCAAAATGGGATACTCCCAAGCACCGCTGTGGTATGCTATAGTGGCAGAAAATCACATCAGCGAATCATATATTGATCCCCTGATCAGACTATTCACCACGACAACAGATGATTGGGATCTGCTGTATGAACAGGGTAGTTACCTTATCGCCAAAACTTGTGAAGTCCTGGGCGATACCGCGGTAAAAAGGTATATGGATGCCATAGAAGAACAGATCAAACAAGATACCAGATTTCCTTATCTGTTCCTTTACGAATGCCTCCAATTTGCGGATAAAGAAAAGTATAAAGATCAGGTTTTGCGGTTTCTGGAAAATCCGGAAGTCAGATGGCTCGATCCCCTTGTCTCGGAATTGGGAGCCCAACAGTTTCATTATACCTTACCTCGATTAAAGGAACTTCTGGACTATTTTACCAGCAAAAAGGAAGATTGGTTGGATGAGTACCAAATTGCAGAAATCCAGGAAAGCATAGATTATCTGGATCCTATTCAATCAGCAATGACCCGAACTTTGAGGAAATCCTATTATCAGTCGCGTGGCGATTGGAAACCCCACTATCAAAACATGGAGCGGCTCTTTAATCTGGAGGAAAAGGAGCTTCCCACGCCCCCTGAAACGATCGAAAAAAAGAAAAAAGTGGGTAGGAATGAGCCCTGCCCTTGCGGGTCGGGTAAGAAATATAAAAAATGCTGCTGGCCGGACTATAATTAATTTAACTATTTTGTAAAATGCAATCAATACTTTTACTTTTACTAATTCTTATTTCTATCTATAGCTGTGCGCAAAACAAGACCAATAATAAAATTTCTCCCTCCGAAATAAATAAAAAATACAACTTCAAACCTTTGTCCTATACCCCGATACCCGAAGGGTTAAAAGAAGAACTGCTTATCCCCTTTTACAAAAACGGGAAGTATTATTTTTCAAACTACGAAGGCGAAATTATTGATCAACAAGCATGGTCTGATATAAGATTCATCAAACATCAATTTTTCTGGGGAAAGAAAGATACTAGCTGGTACTTGTACCGCCTCCCCGATCAACTTTTAATAGATCGGCCATTTACTAATGAAGAAATAAAAAGCATCCTTCTCGACGTTGAACAAGAACATCCAACAGCAACTATCTACAGTATCGTTCTGAAAAAAACGATAGATCTATCCGAAGTTGTAGAAACCAGCACGGAAAATGCAGAAGTAACCGCATTAAGCTACAAAGAGAATCTGGTAACGCTGAAAGAAAAGTACTATTTCTCCGAACTCACCCAAGAACCAGTAACCATCTCTTACCTCGCTCCGGATCAGTCTGCTCTCAGGCAAATACAGGAGTTTAAGAAAAGTAACTTTTCTAAGGAAACCGGTGTTCCTTATATCAGGACCTTAAATACCAGCCTGGATTATTGCCTGATCAATAAAAAGGGAGAAGTAGCCTTTCAAAACTGTTTTCATGATATTAAACCACTTAACCAACATTTTGTGGCCCTTGTCAATAAGGAGGGCAAAATGGCGTTGGGAAATGTGCAAACCAACACCGTTTATAAGTTTCTATCCGACAATATTCAAACGGTCTATCCTTGCACACAAACCTTTAAGGCAAGCATTCAGGAAAAGGACACCAAACAATGGTATCAACTAAATGCCGACGGTAGCTACATCGTAATTAGTAGTTCGGATGAAATAGCCTGCAAAAAGGATCAACAAGACCGACAAAAAACCAATGAACAAGAGGATATCAAAAGAAAGGCTACCTATTTCAAAAAAGATGGAAAATACGGGGTCAAAGGGCCCGATGGCAACACTATTCTGGAGCCTTCCCTGCAAAATCCGCCAACTATCCTGAATGACATCGGTTGGATTTGCATCAAAGAACGGCCCGAATACGGAATACTCGATTTTACCGGAAATTGGGTCTTCCCGATGGAAAATCGCAGGGTATTCTACGCCGGAAACGCTGCTTACCAACGCTATTCTTTTGAATTATATGAAAAGGAATATCGATGCATTTTTAACGAAAAGATGGAACTCCTACTCGAAAAACCTTTTATTTTTCTCCCGATAGAGCAGTATGAATGGATGGCCATAGATGAAGAACTCCGTCCGGATAACAAAGAACAACTTCGACGTCCTTTACTATTTCAGCCATTTTATGTGCTTTCGCACAAGGGCTACGGGCATATTTTTACCGCAGATGGAACCTACATTTCCTCTCACAAAGGCAATTACAATGAAAATATCTCGCTTATGGGGCTTCCACGGAGCGAACAATACCGCTTCTATTTTGTCCCGATCGGAATGTTTGTCGATAACGGAACTGAATATTATGTACGACTAACAGACGGTTTTGAATATAGGGAATAAAAAATAGCATTCACGGAGCGGGGGGCGCTGTGGGGACGGCGCTGGTCCAATTGGGGCGGCTAAAAGCCTCAAAATGTTCGGAACAGCATCTAAACCCAAGCACGAATTATTGAAAAAAGAAGGGATCATTCCGATCGATTACAAAACCGAGGATTTTGTAGAACGAATTAAAGCGGAAACCGAAGATGGCGTAGATGCCGTCTTCGACGCCATCGGCGGCGATCATTTTAAGCGCTCTTTAACGTGCTTAAAAAAAGGCGGCACACTGGTCGCCTATGGCTTCTATAATGCCGGAACGGGAAAAGGCGGCAACATCCCCGTTGATTTTTTGAAGGTTTAACTTTGGAATATTTTGCCCAACGGCCGACGCTCCACTTTTTACGCCATCAAGCCCGATCAATCCCTGGCCGATGATCTGGTCATCCTGTTCGACCTCCTTTCTAAAGGCCAGATCGACCCGGTCATTGATCGGGTAATGCCTTTGGAAGACGCCCCTAAAGCCCATGAGTTGATCGATAAAGCGGCAGTGAAGGGGAAGATTGTGTTGAGTAACATGAGTTCCTGATGCAAAGGGGAATTACCAGAAAAAGATGGTGGATCGTATAAGAAGAACCTTTAGGAGAACTAAACTGATCCATGATAAGCACATTTTTTATGGTGTAAAGTTTTGGATACGGAAAAATGATTATCCTAAAGAATGTCTCTAAAGAAATGCCTGGTTTGGAATCTTTTGTGGGAGGTACAGCCATCTTTGGACTTCCCTTCGCCTATGGGCGTAACAGGAGGTTTATTAGTATCCCCATATTTGAACGTATCGGTTAATCAGACACACCCTAGTACTAACTTATACCCTACCCCACGAATATTTACAATTTTCAGACTCCCATCGGCCTCCAGCTTTTTACGCAACTTAGAAATATAAACATCCAACGTCCTCCCTACATAACCACCTTCATCGCCCCAAACCTTTTGGAGGATTACTTCTCGCTCAACGGGAGTATTGGCATGTGCATGAAGTAGAGCAAGTAATTCAGCTTCTTTTCCTGAAAGGGCTATTTGTTCGTTTTCATAAGCAAGGGTCATACTCTTTTGATCAAATTTAAAGGCCCCAATCGAGATCCAATTTGGATGGTTTTGCCCAGCCGGATGGTTTGGTGTAGAGGGTTTTTTTCTCTTTTTGTAGTAACCAATAAACCCTAGGAACAGAAGTACTGGCACCATCAAAGCGGCCCATTTCAATGGATTCCCTTTTTGGGTATTAGGGGGCTTAACGGAAGCCTCATTTTCTGTTTTTTCTTCCTCCAATAAGGTGATCAACAGACTATAACAATCTTTGGGGAGAATTCTTCCCGTGCATGGAATCATATTATAATTCATGGCATCCCTGACCAAAAAACTATGCACCACTTCTCTGGTTTCACATTGCTCTATCTCTACCAGGTATCCAATTGCCACATGGTTTTCCTTCAAAACGCCCAAAATTATAGAGACCACCTCCTCAGGATCGAAGCTAAAATCCAGTTCAAAGGGGATCTTGTATTGCTGTCCCTCCTTTTCAATAGGAAGGATCCGCGACTGCTCATCTCCTAAACAGGTCAATACTTCATGTCCGATCATGCGCATCACCACCTTAATCTGCTTCTCCCTGATCTCCTCTTGTGCAGAGCTATTTGCTGCTAAAACCAGTAAACAACTGATAAGCAGAAAGAATATTTTTTGAAATCCATATTTAATATTCATACTACAAAGCTATAAGTTCATAGTCCTTTTGGAAATATTTTACCCCTATTTTACACTAATTTACACTATTTTACATTTGAAAGGAGGTAATACAATGGGGTCCTGCGTACTTTTGAGAAACCGTTAAAAGGTTGGTAAGTGGAGAGCATTTTCAATACCCACCGTTAAAACGATGGGTTGATAAATGGTTAAGCACCATATAGAAGATATATCTTTTGATAACGTTCACCATTTCCTGTAACTCTTTATTCTTAACACACTGTTTTAACAGTGGGACTAAAAACAATCCAATGAAAAATGATCTGAATTTGTTAATCTTACTCCTGGCACTATTACCTACCATTAGTTTTGCACAGGAGCCTCAAACCAAAGAACTAACCTTCGAAGTAAACAGGATCTATTCTTATATCACAGTTTCCAAAGAGGAGATGGAAGGCGCCAATAATATTGTTGATCTGAATGAACAGTATAAACCTTCGTGGATCAAAGAATTTAAATCTGTTGAGGTTATCACTACCCAAAATGGAAAGATTCGAAAAGCTACAGGCAAAAACGACCATTTCACTCCCGAACAAAAAGACCTCATGGCTACCGCTGACTCCGGGGAAGACATTTTGGTGATCGTTTCATATATTCCGGATAATACCCTAAAACACAATGATGTCCATGAATATGATTTTAAACTTACCATTGACCCCGATAATGAAGCTAAATATCCTGGAGGAACCTCGCAATTGAACCAATACTTGCAACAAAATGCCTTTGGTAAAATCAATAAAACCAGCTTTTCCGATGGTGAAACAGCAGTAATTAAATTTATGGTTTCTGAAGAAGGAGAAATCATACATACTCAACTATTTTCGTCTTCTAACGATGAAAAAACAGATGAAATATTGTTGGAAGTAATTCGCAAAATGCCCTGCTGGATACCTGCAGAGTATGCGGATGGTACTAAAGTTAAACAGCAATTTGCCTTGGTAGTGGGCGATCTGGAAAGCTGCGTAATGCCCATGCTAAATTTTAGAAAGGACTTGAAAATCAGAGAACCCAAATAAAAAAACTAAACCTATGTGGGAAGAAAAACTAAAAATTTACACTTTCCTTTTTGCCCTATTTTTCACCTCTTGTACAGCCCAATAAACACCAGCTTCTTCATCAGAAAACCCTATAAAAATTGACCTTCCAGGTAATTTTTTAGAACAACAAAAGATAGATCCAACTGCCCAAATTGCTGAGTATGTGGTAGAGATCTTTGAGGATTCTAAAGGTAATCTGTGGTTTGGCGCGATGTCCAAGGGAGTCGCTAGGTATAACCCCTCGGCCAAACAATCAGGTTCCGATGCACTAACCTACTTTACCATCGATAATGGATTGCCTGGAAATACGGTCTTAAGCATTGCGGAAGACCAGGAAAGGAACCTTTGGTTTGGATTTTCTGGTGGTCTTTTTCGATTCAATGGGACGTCTTTTGTAAATATTACCCAGGGTGGTCCCTGGGAATGAGTACTGCCTGGTGGTATTGTAATGAAGGTGCCAGTCGCTATGCGCCTGATCAATTGGTCCTATAAATTTAGCTACATAGTTTGTAATCGCTACGCGCTTACTTGAAAACAACGGCACCTTCTCCGATAGGCTACATCGCTTGTAATCGCTACGCACTTACTTGAAAAATAATGACACCTTCTCCAATAGGAATTGAACTTGATAAATTAACGTGAGGTTTGGGTTCAAAGGATTGAAAAAGAACCTAATAATTAAAA
>CAZHOV010000214.1:0-8222 GCA_964534315.1 uncultured Saprospiraceae bacterium
TGAGTTTTTTCATATATCTATCCATTAGTGGTTTTGAAGTAGCCGTAGCCTACGGCGGTTTTGGCGCCTATGCCGTGGAAGAAGTTTGCGAGACATGGCAACTCATTTTTGTAATTGCAGGTAGTACTCACGGTAATCACATTGGGTGTATATATTTTCCTCCCCCAAAGTATCATGAGGAACGAGTATCATCTCTTCATCCAGCTGGTCGATTAGCTCAATTAACAAGCTGATTCCTTGCAAGCAGCAGGCCGTGCTCCTTTCTTGTTGTTTGGAACATAAAACATCCAGCCAAAAGCCGACCTCACCGTACCAGGACTGGGTCAACGGGCTGATGGCACCGTACCTGCCGTCATCGCCCCAGTCGGGGTCATTAAATCTTCCCTGCAAAGACTTTTTGTGGAAAGACCTGACTGCCCTGAGCACCTCTTCATCGCTCCATTGGCTGACGACTTGCTGCTCGTATAATTCCGCGAAGAGCTCAAATTGGCTATTGGCGTCAAGTTGCTCTAAGGCATTAAGCAGCAAACTTGATAAGGTTTTTCCATCAGATTGCTCAATTGCTTGTTTTAGGGAAGAAAGGTCGAATTGCATATTAGGATGCCTTGAAGTACCCGTAGCCTACGGCTGTTTTGGCGCCGATGCCGTGGTTGGTGAGGGCGGAGTGGAGCCATTCAGTGATTGTCTTTTCTACTCCATTTAAAGGAATGGTCCTGGAAAAATCTTCTTCATGGCTACTTATTAAAAATTGGAAATCGCAACCTGTAACTGTTAGAAACGGAATTGGCGTAGGGCTCAAAGTATCCACTGGAAGTGTTTTACCTTGATAATAATCACCATAGTGCGGATTCATTATATCTACTTCAATCTTTGGTGGTGAAGTCGGAAAGGCATCATAAAAAATCAATTTTCCTTTCTGATCTTGATTACCAAAAAACTGTTTGAATATATCATTTGCCATTGCCTCTTTTTCCGCTTTTTCGTCCGCTTTTGCGTCGTTCGCTGCCAAATACTTGGGCAGAAAAACTTCCCGAATGATATGACTTCTGACCGTTCCTTTTATCGAACTTGCTGGAATATAAGGAATGCCATAAATGTGATGCAGGGTGATGGAAGTTTCGTAAACGGATGCACCACCTAAACCGATAATGAGTCGCCAATCAGGGGAAAACGAAAGTTTTTTATAGGGAAGGTGAATTTGGCTTTCTGCACGTTGACATAATGCGCTAAAGTCAAAATCACCATAATTTACGACGATTTGGTAGTCAATGCCCTGTCTTCCTGATTTGAAAAAGTAGAATTTATCACTTTCCTGTCTTACTCCTTTATTAAGTTTTAAAGAGAAATTATCTACTTGCCATTCCTCTTTTTCCAAAGTTTTATATGAGTCATCAGGCATGAAGTATCTTCCATTCTCACGACTCAGATTGAAACTACACTTCTCCACTTTTTTGATGATAGGACCATGTCGTTTTCTTCTTTCGGCTGCTTTTTGAGCTGCTGCTTCTCTTTGTTTTTTACGTTCTTCCTTCGCTTCTTTTTCAGCAGCAGCTTTTGTATCTTTTGGCAGTTCCTTACCTTCAAAAAATACTTTACCTACTTTACCTTCTTCAAACTCATATTCACACTCTTTATTATTAAATTTTTCCCGAGGAGATAAATCATAGCTTGGTGGAATAAACCATTTCGACTTCCCTTTTTTAAAGAAGCCGCTTAAATTCCCTGTTACTTTTAGTTTACCCTTCTCCATTTTCATCTTCATTTATTAGCCCTTCCGCAAAGCGGCGAAGCCAGTTAAAAAATGCTAAGGTTTCAATAGTCAACGCTCGATAGGTTGATGATTCTACAGTAACCACATAATCAACAAATGCCTTTTCACCGTCATAATCGAATAAATGACTTTGTTTAAACCAATCGGATAACTGTGTGTAAATGAGTTTATACCGTTCATTTTTAGAACTAATAAACGCTAAAGTCGCCCCTAAACCATTCGTCTTAATCATCATTGGAACTTTCTTGGCGTAGGCTCTATATTCAGACGATTTAGCTTTTTTAGCTCCCTGCTCCGCACACTCATAAGCATATTTTGCACGCCCCTGCTCTAGTGCTGTTCTTACTGTTTGTGGCATAATTAATTAGTTTTTAAAAGTTTAGTACGAAGGATTCCTTTTCCCAATGTGGCATTTCCACCTAGTTGGATAACCGAAGGCATATTGGTTTCAATAAAACCACGTACATCGTCTTCGGACATCGGCTCATCTGCTCTGAATTCAGGAGCCGTCAACACCAAAGAATACATCAGACTTTCTGCGGGGAGATATTCTTCCGTAAACAGAGCACCACCAGAAACCGTCCCCTTAGCATTATCAATTTTGGTTCGAGTAATTACTTCGGTAGAAAGATTTACGAAGTCTTTGAAATCATCATCGGGCAGTACGACAATATCTGTTTTAACTTTATTTTTCCAGTAGTCAGGAAGGTCCGTAAATACATTTTCAGAAAGCCATTTTGCCATTTCTGTTAGCTTTTCTGTTAGCTTATCACAGTCACCACAATCGAAGGCGTATTCTTCTAACACCACTTTACTCTTTAAGTCAAATTTCACTGTTGAACCAGCACACGTAACAGCAATTGTAGTTCCTAAAAAAGTTTCAACTTTCTTACTTTCTTCGCTTTTCCCTGCATATTCCAAGTCACTTTTGAATTGACTTAACACTTTTGGACAGGTAATCCAAGCAAAAACCCCTTTCATGCTTTTGATAGGAAAGAGTAGTAAACGGGCATCGGAAAAACCAACGGCGCCGGCAAAGTCAACGATGTGTTTTCCATTTTTATCTTTTGGAAAACGTCCTTTTAAGTCATCTTTAGAAAACCGTTTATCGACAATCATTTCATCGTAGCCAAAGACTCGATTGATTTTTTCGAGATTAGACAGTGCTGTTTCCTTTTTGTCTTCGCCGTCTAATTCAGTTACGTGTTTAGTTTCGTAACTCTCCCGAATACTTCCTTTTAAGCTACTGCTTTCAATTTTAGGAAAACCGGTATGTCGTTCCCTTTGAATAGGTAAATCGACGATGCCGAGGTCACTGCCACTTCCGGCGTGGAGCGGGGTCTCGCAAAGGAGAAATAATGGCGTTGCTTTTTTATACATGATGATTAGACTTTATTTTGTTGGGAAAATGGTTTGAATTTGATTAAATTTTAAAGAATCACGAATGAATTTTTGATGCAGTATTCGTTCGCCACGCTTAATTTTGTTAGGCTTTACATAAAAGCATTTGACCTGAAATTCAGCTGATGGAAAAGTAGCCTTTATCTGTTTTTCAATACATTTTGTTGAATTGAATTGCTGTTGTGATAGTTTATAAGTAGGTGGGTCATTAGGTTGCTTAAAGCGATAAACCATTAATGAGAGTTGAGTTGGGGCTTTTTCCAGTTCTTGCTGTGCTATTTTTGTCCTATCAATTAACTTAGTCATAAAATGGGTTAACCTTTCTTTATCGTCGAGCAAAGCGTCTGGTTTCACTTCAATAGTTTCCATCCCTTTTTCATTGAAAACAATTAAATCCAAGTCACCATCGAAAGATCTGGTTGCTGATTTATACCCATGTCGAATGTTATTGCTACCAAATTCACTTTCAAGGCATTCTTTAATTTTGTACTCGACCAAATAGCCAAAGACAGTATCAAAATGCGGAGGTCTTCTTTTTAAAAATTCTGACAAAAGCCTCCCTATAACAGTCAATTGAAAATCTTCCCCTACTTTTTTTATCAATTGCAGACTCATCATTTCTTCGGGAGCTGTTCCAACGTCATCACCTTTTAGGTGTTCTGGGTCTGTAAGAAAATTAGTATAAGCTTGAATAACATCCCAATCAAAATTTATAGGTAGTCGCTGCAATTCAATAGATGTATCACTATCTTCGTAGATGTAAAATAATGGAATGTCGTATAATTGCCCAACTATTGTGAGTACAGGTATCATTGCTTTAAAACCACCAGAAATATTTAGAATAGAATTTTCTTGATTGTTTAATTCATGTATTTCGAGTACCTCCTTAATAAGGTTTTGGATACCTTTTTCAATAAATTCATTACTATCATTAACCCTTAGGCCTTCTATTATCTCAATTTTTTCATTGACTATAATTTTATTGGTAATTAACCACTCCTTAATCAACTCCGCCGCCTTTACAGACAATATCGTATCCGTAGCAATCAAATGAACCTCAACCTCTCCTTCGGTTTGCTCTTTAATTTTTAAAATACTTTTTATTTCTGCGGAAGCGTTTGAGTTATTTGTGTACCAAGAGCTAATTATTTCTCCTAATTCATCAAGAACATCCTTCAAACTGCCATACTTGCTGTAAGGATTGGCTTCTTCTTTTAGGATTTCATAATCCTTTTTGAAATCGGACTTGCTTTCTGAAACTGACCTGTCTTTCAGGTAGTTTTCAAAAACAGAAGTCCCAACGGTCGTTATAATTTTTATTTTCTGCATTGCTTTTTATCTTAGGTTTTTCCAATGAATGCTTGCCCGAATCCTTCTTTACTTAAGGTATTTAAGCAGGTAAGTTTTACTTCTTTTACATTCAATTCTATGATGCCATCCTGAATTTCAAAATAATACACGCTACCCGCAGGGATTGCCTTAAACATCGGTTTAGGTTCTCTTTTTTTCATATCAAACCCACCGATAAAAATGGCTTTTCCTGTACTTGCTGCAATTAATTTGACCGAATGTCCTTCAAATTTGCCTTGATATTGTTCATCTAAGAAGCCGGGAAACCAACCATTTTTAAAGACACCAGGAGAAGTTAGTACCAACTTAAATTGATTGCTTTGGAAGGTCTCAGAAGCGGACTCGCTATCAATATCAGGCAATAGCTCGTAATGCGCACTTTTATTTTCTGCACCTAATTTCAAAAAACCTTTTTGGGGCAATTGTTTTTTAAAGTCTAAACCATGAAAGTCTATTACAAAATCAAAGGTGTTTTTATCTGTTTTTAAACGCTTCATCCCAACCCGATACAACTTTCCTTCGTCTGTAGTCAAAGTAGTGTTGTCTCGTCCAATACCAACTTTCGGCTCATCAACTATTAGGTCTTTTTGAAAGTCAGGTTTTATACGACTACTTGGAAATTCTGAACCATTAGCCAAGTATTTCAAAAAATCTTGTTTTCGTAGGTAGGCTTTACCTTCCATTGATTCTACAACATCTGTGGAATCTGGAGCCAACAGCATATTTTCCAAAGGATAAGAATTGAGGAAATTATTAGTTGTCATTTCCAAAAAACAGTACTCTTCTTTTTCTTTCTTTTTGACAATATCCATTGGTACTGGCAAGCGAGATTTATCATTTATGAAAGCTGTTACACTTTCGATAATTAAATTTTTCGTTTTATCTTCCTGTTCAATACGAATAAACTCATCTTGAAAGATTGAAAAATACAGGCTTCTCAAGGCTCCGTAAAAAACATTAGGTGGCGGCGGAAATAAGCCATTCGCCCATGTTTCTTCACCCATGGAAAAAGGCTTTCCATCTCGAAAAAATAATGTGTCTAAAGCACTAATTTTTATTCGCATAATTAGCTAAATGTTTTGTATTCTACGATTGATAAAATCAGCAATTTGTAAAGCGTGGATGAAGTTTTGTGTTTTACTTGATTCTGCTTTTTCATAGAGTTGAATCACATCAAGTATCATATCGCTTTTAGCTTGGTCAGAGGCTTCTGGATTTTTATTAATCAATCGTTTTATCTCTTGTTTTAACGCAGGTTTCAATCGTGTCATTTTACCCAACTCAAACCCTGCCAACTGATACATCTCCCGTGTCAAACTTGTAATGAATTTATTAGAAAAATCATCTGATTTGAGCTGTTTGAAAACCGTTTCAATGGCATCCCAATTAGAGCAACCATTGGGGCTGTTTTTGTCTGTATCCCATTTATAAATTGCCTCTTGAATTTCTCCCGAGTGTTTGATAACCGAAAGCGCAAAGGCATTTCTATCTCCGCTCTCTTTATGTTTTGCCTTTTTTTCCATCTGCCGTACTTTTTGTAACACCTCCGAAAGTGGCGTTTTGTAGTGAGTAATGACGATACCAGCAGAAAAAGTCAGGTGTTTACCTTCTTGTTTATTTTTAATTTTGTCGTTTACGTCTTCGTGAAATTTTTCCCTCAATTCTCGCATTACTGGAAATAAGTGATGCAGATTGACTAATCCTAAAAAGTCGTCGCCTCCCGAATAAATCACCTTACCTTTTCCTTCTAAAATTTCATCAACAGATTCTGCAAATTGGGAAAGTAAAGAAGAAAAGTCTTTATGAAAATTCTCCAATTCTTTGCCGTCATGAGTCGTGTTTTCTCCTGACAGCCATTTGCCCATTTTATCTCCATCAAACATTATCATGGCGTAGTGTTTGTCTTTTAAATGTCGAGATAAATTGTCAGCTATGTTGGCAGCATATTCCCTTTGTTTGTTGTGCGGAAAATTCTTGGCATTTACATTTTCGGGGTAAACTAATTGATAGTCGAAATTGGTATTTAGTTTTTCTAAATCACTTCCTAACTGAATTTCATTCTCGTTTTTGAGACAAATACTCGTAAATCCATGCTTGTCTCGACACAGTCGTTGGAAATCAGCCAAACAGGTTCCACTATCCTTTTTCGTGTTTTCAATAGCTTCCATCAAAGCAATTTCTGCCACAGATGGATAACTTTGACTGTTCTGATATTTTCGTTTCAAAAAAGATACAGCACTTATCGCTTCGCTCGGGTTCAAAATAAAATCATTAATTGGCAACGCCCCTCGTTCTTCATTATGTCTTATTAAGGCTGGCTTTCCATGATAAAAAAGCGCATTATTTTCTCCATCCAAATTGCACTTCCTTCCCATCTCACCCTCACCCTTATTCAGTTGCTCAAATGGGCGAACATTTTTTACAGCACCAAGCAGACGTTCTAATTCGAGATAAGTCGTTTTATAATCGGTTTCAATAGGCAAAGCTGCCCAATGAACTTCCAAATGTCGACCAATTTGTTTAGCAACTTCTGTAGAATAGTACTTACCTAAAGTTTCTTCGGCTATTGTTAAAAACTCCTTTTTGATAGCTTCTTTACAATCATTGCCCAACTCTTTTAATTTAGTTTGCTCAATGTTAGTGGCTTCTATCTTAGCAATAAACCGATTAGGCAAAGAAGCATTTTTATCTTCCCAATTATTTGGGAAAATGAGCGTGGGTTGATAGTCATATTCCTTTGCCTCACTTTGAAAATTTGCAATGCCACGTCGTACTAATTCTGATAGAAGGCGACTTCCTGCGTGTAAATCCTGTGCTTTCCTCGCTTGTGCAATGAAAGATTGGACGGGACCTATAGTGAATATGTATAGATGATGGCTCATAAAATTCTTTTTTTTAGGCTTTCTTGAATAGGCATACTTAAACCTCCTGTGCTAGGAGACACTGTCTCTAATGTAGTTATTATGGGCTTTCCATTTGGTAGAATAGAAATGTAAATTGGTGATGCGAAACGAGGACTACCTGCACCGATTGTTGCATCGTAATTCGGATATTTGGTAACTTTTTTTCCTTTTTTATTGGTATAACTAGTCGAAGGAGTTATTATTTTCTCATCATGAGTAGCAAGCCCTATGTCACGTATGGTTTTCGGGCTTGAACCTATTTCAATGTTTCTTATGACTGGATAATTAGACGTTGAACTAAATGAGAAATTAGGATTAACCTTTTTTATTGTATCTATAATTTCCTGTTCCACAGATGGCAAATCCTGTATTTCCTTGTTGATAGATATGACTTTAAAACTACCACATCCTCTACGACTCCTTTTACCTAGTCCTCCCAAATAAGACATCAATAAAAATAATGACTCCATCATTTCTAGGGTGAAAAAAGAATTCTCTGATAACCTAATAGATTGAGGCATTACTATTCCTACTAAAAATTCCTCCCCCTCCGGATAACATTCTTTTGGTGACCGTTGATTTGATTGAGACTTATGAGGAAGTAATTCTACATTTTTTTCGGTTCTTTGGGGTTGTCGCAACACTCGAATAATAACTTGGCTCCTTTTTGAAGTGTCTCCAAAAATTATCGCTTCCCTCCTTCTCAATTCTTCCACCCCCAAATGCCCATTAACCGCCCTGGCCCAAAACCGCAGCGCCCCCTTAATACTCGGTGCCCTCAGTTCTGGCGTTTGCCC
>CAZHOV010000215.1:0-8037 GCA_964534315.1 uncultured Saprospiraceae bacterium
TTTTCTGTCAAAGAACGTAAAAAATCATCAATTATTTATGTCTTATACCACTAGAAATATATAGTGAAGCGAAAATTTCTTTCCACGCAGATGCAAACCTTACCATTATATATTCACAGCAAGGAAAATTTAATAAGGCTGTTGAACAATGCGAAAAAGGCTTAACAATATACCCAAACCAACAAATGCTAGAGCAAATGCGTATCATCTATAACTATTTTGATCAACCGATTGAAAAAGCTAAAATTTGGTTTGAAGAGGGAGAACTCAAGCACCCGGGTATAAGTAGGGTAATGGAGTTTTTAGAGTTGGTGAAAGCAAAGCAATACGGTCATGCAGTTGAGAAATGGTCAGAGATTCCATCCAATATTCAAACATGGTATTTCACTCATTTTAATATTTTTGCGTTGATTCAAAATGGTCAAATTGAATTGGCGCTTAATGCCTTGGAAAAAGGACCTTCCGCAGGACTTAATTACCATGTATTAACCTCAAAAGAAATGGAAGCCATATTTAATGAATATCGCTACAAAAAATATATGCGCAAAAGGTTTCCCAATAAGTACGATGATCTTGATGACTATGATTTTGACAAACCAACCCCCATCTATTATCCAAATAACTGCATCCTACTCGGTAAATTCTACGAAAAATATGATGAGTGGCATCGCGCCGAATTTTTGTACCACAAAGCATTAGAGCTGGAACCAGACCTAGACGCTGCTTATTCAGCCTTGCAAACTCTTTATCAGAATCATCCCGAGCTTACCTTTGACATGGACCGGCCGGCCCTACTGGCGAAGATTGAGTCGGGCAAGGCCGAAGCCATCCATCATATCGCCCTATCAAATCTATACAAATATGAAGGGGAAGAAACGCTAGCCATCGAACAACTAAAACGGGCACTAACCAAGACCGATGTTCCGCAACCCATCATGTTGAATCTCGCCAGGTTGTATGCGGACGCACAAGAGCCTGCACAAGCAGAAGTCGTATTGGATTCGCTACTGTCGAGTGATTTCCTATCCAATGATCAGATTTTCGAAATGGCTTTGATTTATCAAAATTTGAATTTGGAAAGCAAGGTAAATCAAGCGCTACAAAAAGGCGTAGACTTGACAAACAGGTGTGAATCTGTGTATTATTTCGCTAAACTGTTTTTGGATGCAAGGCAAATGGATTTGGTGCAGATCATCATTCAAATGGGCAAAGAAAAATATCCGGGTGATCAATTACTGTACTATAACAACGCTTGTCTTTACAGTCTAGCCAATCTGAAAGAAAAAGCCATTCAAGAGCTTGAACTGGCTTTTCAATATGGGTACAACAATATCGCCCTCATGAAAAAAGATTCCGATCTAGACAACATCCGAGATACCTCCGAATTCAATGCACTGGTAGACCAATATTTCCCGGAAAAATCAAAATAATACCCAAAAAAGTGTTTCAATAGGTTAGAAAAATGGAACTACCTTAGAAAAGAACTTGTTTTTTACGTATATAAATTTTTATTTTACACGTAAGAGAAAGTAAAATGAACACTAAACTAACCTTAAGCCTTAGAAAGGATGTCATCGAACAAGCAAAGGTCTATGCCCGTGAAAATAACATAAGCCTTTCTTTTCTTATTGAAAATTATCTTCAAAAAATTATTTCAGAGTATCAAGGGGAGAATCATACCAAAGGAAGTATCGTTAACGAACTGAGTGGAATCATTCAACTTGATGCCAGCAAAGATTACAAAGATGAGTTTATTGATTACTTAACCGAAAAATATCAATAGCCATTGGAAAAAATATTTGTAGATACTAATATTATTCTAGATTGGCTTGGAAAAAGAGCCCCCTATTTCAAATATGCCAAAGAAATTTTCAGAAAAGGTGAGGATGGAGAAGTGGTCATTCTTCTTAGTACCATGAGTTATATCTCCACAGAATATATTTTGAGAAAACAGATTGGAAAATTTAAAGCGAAACAAGCACTTGCTGGAATAAGGACAATCAGCAAGGTTTGCACAAGTGGAGAAAAAGAAATAGACCTCTGCCTGGTCTCTTCTATAAAAGATTTCGAAGATGCTTTTCAATATTATTCTGCCTTAAATAATTCCGCTGATGTAATAATTACAAGAAATCCAAAGGACTTTTCAAATTCTGAGATTCCAATAATGAGTGCTGAAGAGTATATAAAATCAAAATAAATAAAGGCTGTATATTTTTTATAAATTACAGGGCATCAAAGCTTTTATAGTACAGGAAAATCATCAAAAAGGAATGGTGCATCGCACCTTTAATGATTTGATTTTAGATCAATGACCTAAAATCAAATCCTAATTTCCAACCTTCCTCTTCTCCCCATCACCACCTAATCAAAGCACTTCCCCAGGTAAATCCGCTACCAAAGGCGGCAAGGCAGACGAGGTCCCCATCTTTGACCGCTCCGGCTTCCCAGGCTTCACACAGGGCGATCGGAACAGATGCGGCGGTAGTGTTTCCATATTTTTGGATATTGTTCCAAACCTTTTCATCGGGAAGTCGCATGATCTTCTGTACAAATTTACTGATACGTAGATTAGCCTGATGCGGAATCAATAAGTCGATATCAGATGCCTGGAGCCCCGTTTTTTGCAAAGCCTCATTGATCACTTCCGGAAATTTCTGTACGGCCAGTTTAAAAACAAATTGCCCCTCCATATGCGGATAGGTCTGGGCATTTTCAACCATATGCTCGGTTAGGAAAATTTCGCCATATTCCGTATCCGGATAACCGTAATCTTCTCCCAACTCCTGCTTTTCATTATGGTACCCTCCATGACAACCCGGATTAATAAAGGATAATTTTTCAGCATATGTGCCATCTGCATGCAAATGGGTAGTCAGGATTCCTTTACCTTCTTCTTCGGTGGGCTGAACCACCACTGCTCCGGCCCCATCACCGAAAATAACAGTTACATTCCGGCCGCGCGTGCTGAAGTCAAGCCCCATCGAGTGCATCTCACTACCTACCACCAATACATTTTTGTACATACCGGTTTTTACATATTGATCGGCAATGGAAAGGGCATAAATAAATCCGGAGCATTGATTCCGGATATCCAGGGCGCCTACTTCGGTACTGGTAATACCCATTTCGCGTTGCATCAAAACGCCACAACCAGGAAAATAGTAGTCGGGACTAAGGGTAGCGAAAATAATAAAATCGACATCTTCCTTATTGACACCAGCCCTCTCGAGGGCAATTTCTGCAGCCCGGGCTCCCATCGTGGTAGTTGTTTCCTTATGTTTGGTGCCATATCTTCGCTCTTGTATGCCCGTGCGCTCCTGAATCCACTCATCAGAAGTATCCATTACTTTTTCTAAATCCGTATTTTTTACGATATGTTCCGGTACATAATAGCCAATCCCTCCAATTTTTGAGTTCTTCATATCAGCTTCAAGTTTAAAAAATTATCAAATGTTGTTTTAATCAGTGCAATAAAATTAAAGTCAAATCTTGATTTACTTACTCTGTTGGTAAAAAAAGGTATTCTTTTTTTACAATTCCTTGTAAATCGCTGTAAGGAATAGTAAATACCGTCATTCCGGCCGCATAAGGTGCTGCTTCGTAAGGGTTATAGACGAAAATTAGACCTTTTTGGGTAAAACCAATATGCTCGGGTAATTTAAAAGCTTCATCCCAGAAAAAACCTTCTTCATTGAGGTTGGCATCTTCGTCCAGCTCCCGTTCTTTCTTAAAAGCTTGCTCTGCCAGTTGTTTGATCTTGGTAGTATCCTGGAAAAGGTCATCTCCTGTCAATTCCATTTCTTCCTTTACATCAAGATTGACTAATGCCTCGTAATAATTGGGATGTGCTCCTCCCAAATAAGTAGAGTTATTGATTTGAACCGTTGCCACCCGGCCATTTTTAAATAGTAACTCCGAATTCTGATCGATCTCCCAATTGGTAGTAAATTCAGGCATCTCCTCCACTACATCTTCATAGTCTTTAATAGCTGCTTTTGCCAACTCAGTAAGGGAGGTATCCTGATTTTGTTCCGGTCCAAAAGCCTCAAGATAATAGGACTTTAGCGTTTGGTTAATGAATGAAACAGTGCTCTCTGGCCCCTCCTCTGCAAAAAGACACTTCAAGGTGACTTTCATACAAGGAGCATCGCCTCCTGCTTCGCAATCACCTGTTTTTTCTGAAATGGTCTTGGTGGTAAAAGTAATATCCTGTTCCTGCGAAACTTGACTGCTTTGCATCGAAGCCGGCTGGCAGCTCGTCATGATAATGATTACAACAAGAAGATTTAAGGGAAATTTCATTTTGATGTTATTTTGTGAGAAGCTAATTTAATGATAATTATTTATTTTAGAGTAAGCCAATAATTCGAGTGGTAAACTTTTTTTCGTTACTTTGCGTTTTCTTGCCTAGTATTTCATCATAAAAAAAGGAAAGAGATGACCACAGATCAGCTTAAGGAGCTAAAAGACCGTCTCTTATTGTTAAGGAGGTATCTTTGACATCGATAAACGGTTATTAGAAATTGAAGAAAAAGAACAACTATCTGCCGATCCCAATTTCTGGGATGATCCCGACATAGCTCAAAAGGTATTAAAGGAATTGAAATCCAATAAAAATTGGGTGGAAGGATTCCAAAAGGTTGAACGACTGGTGGAAGATACGGAAGTCTTGCTGGAATTTCTCAAAGAAGGAGAAACCCAGGAAGCGGAAGTAGATAATGCCTACGAAAAGGCCTTGGCGGCAATCGAAGACCTCGAATTTAGGTCTACTCTGAACAAACCCGAAGATGAGCTGGGTTGCATTCTCGAAATTAATGCAGGCGCGGGAGGAACGGAAAGCTGCGACTGGTCGGACATGCTTTTGCGCATGTACACCATGTGGGCCGAAAAAAACGGCCACAAAGTTGCCGAATTGACTCGTCAGGATGGCGATGTGGCCGGCATTAAATCCGTCCAATTAGAAATTCAGGGAGATTACTGTTATGGCATGCTCAAAGGAGAAAATGGCGTCCACCGGCTCGTCCGGGTCAGTCCGTTCAATGCGCAAGGAAAACGAATGACCTCTTTTTCATCTGTTTTTGTCCATCCCTTGGTCGATGAACGCATTGAGGTAGAGGTCAATCCCGCCGATCTGGAATGGGATACTTTCCGCGCAAGCGGCGCCGGCGGTCAGCATGTTAATAAAACGGAATCTGCTGTCCGTGTCCGCCATATTCCCTCCGGAATTGTGGTCGAGTGTCAACAAGAACGCTCCCAACACCTCAACAGAGATAAGGCCATACAAATGCTGAAGTCCCGCCTATATGAGACTGAGCTTCAACGTCAACTGGAAGAGCGAAATAAAGTAGAAGCCACCAAAATGAAAAACGAATGGGGGTCCCAGATCCGAAGCTATGTCCTGGATGATCGCCGTGTCAAAGATCACCGGACCAACTACCAGGAAAATAATCCGGATACTGTGCTAGATGGCGGCCTGGATGGCTTTTTAAAAGCTTACCTGATGACAAAGGAGGAGGCCAAATAGAGCTCAATTTAAGGACTTCACTTAGTCCTGAAGTGACAGAAGCCCGAAATTTTGTTTAGGGATTCATTTTCTCTATACCAAGAGATCGATTTGTCCGGTCTTCTGGACTCTATACTTCCCCATCTTTCTATTTTCCCCTTTTCCCATTTTCCCACTTTCCAATTTTCCCCTTTTCCCACTTTCCCATCTTTCTATTTTCCTACTTTCCCCTTTTCCTACTTTCCCATCTTCCTATTTTCCTACTTTCCCCTTTTCCTATTTTCCCACTTTCCTGTTTTCCTTTTTCCTTTTTCCTTTTTCCTACTTTCCTAATTTCCTGTTTTCCCATTTTCCCACTTCCCCACTTTCCCATTTTCCCACTTTCCTACTTTCCTAATTTCCTGTTTTCCCATTTTCCCACTTCCCCACTTTCCTACTTTCCCATTTTCCCATTTTCCCACTTCCCCTCCTACAATGCCAAAATCTCCGCCATCCTCACTAAATCCTTGGAGGGTTCTTTGCTTTTAGTGATGGCCTCTTCCAAAGGGGTAAACGTAATTTCATTATCCTTTAAACCGGTCATTACATTGCTTTTTCCCGCCACCAATCCTTCCACGGCGGCGAAGCCCAGGCGGGAGGCGAGAACGCGATCGAAGCCAGAAGGGGAGCCTCCTCGTTGCAAGTGGCCGATGATCGTCACTTTAGTTTCGTAATGGTCAAAGACATTTTTTACTTCTGCAGCTATCTCCATAGCGCCTCCGCTTTTATTTCCTTCGGCAACGATAACCAGGCTGAACAACTTCTTACGCTTGGCTCCTTTTTTGAGCACATTGATCAAGTTTTCGATGGTATTATTGTTATTTTCCGGAATGACGACGCTACTCGCACCGCTTCCGATCCCGGTATTGAGCGCAATTAGCCCGCTGTGCCTACCCATTACTTCGATGAAGAATAACCGATTGTGTGAATCCGCTGTGTCGCGGATGCGGTCAACGGCTTCAATAGCAGTATTGACAGCGGTATCAAAACCAATAGTGGCATCGGTGCCCCAGAGGTCGTTATCGATAGTGCCGGGAACACCGATCATGGGCATACCAAATTCTTTTTCGAAAATAGTTGCGCCGGTAAAGGTACCGTTACCCCCGATCGCAATACAGCCGTCAATATCATGAGCTTGCAGCGACTCAAACGCTTGAGCTCTTCCCTTTTTGGTCAGAAAATCCTCGCTGCGGGCTGTTTTTAAAATCGTACCTCCCCGGTGTATAATATTGCCAACGTCATTGGTTTCTAACCGTACAATATTTCCTTTGATCATTCCTTCATAACCGCGGCGAATACCAAAAACGTGGAGGTCCAGATAGGTGGCGTGCCGTACTATAGCCCGAATAGCAGCGTTCATACCCGGTGCATCTCCTCCGGAAGTAAATACGGCAATTCGTTTGATTTCTTTTTTTGTTTCCTTACTCATTAATACGACATTGAGTTAATGGACAATTAAAATCGCTTTTTTGAATAATTGCCCGTCAGTTCGATTCAAAGGCAAATTTATGAATATTCCTGAATGTGGTAACCTAATAATCCTTCAATAGGCTTTTGTACAATTCTTCCTGCGTTTAATCCGAACGATTCTAATGCATTTATCAAATGGGACTTGAAGTAGTAACTTATGGAACCCACAAAATGAATAGGCAAGGTCTGGTGATCAGCATATTTAAGAACATGGCGTTTGATAAATTCCCCGAAAACGTTCTGTATGATACTTCCTACTGGTTCCTCCTGTTGGTGCAAAGATATAAAGGGAACAAAAGATGCCAAAAATAAATTCGGTTGATTTCCATATAATTTCTCTAATACCTTTTTGCGTTCCAAGTCAAATTCAGCTTCTAATTGCTTGTTGATATACTCGGGAAGCTCCCGATAAAAGTAAGCCCTTAAGAATTCTTTACCTAAATGCGTACCGCTGCCTTCATCGCCGATCAAATAACCCAGGTTGGCCACCTGGTCAATGATTTTTTCTCCATCATACAAACAAGAATTTGACCCAGTTCCTAAAATACAGGGTATCCCCGGATTGTGTAGGCAAGTAGCCCTTGCAGCACCCATCAGATCATGAGAGACTTCAATTGTCGCAGAGGGGAAAAAATGCCTGAAAACCTTGTGTAGGCGGTTCCGAAAGAGGGGAGTGGCGCACCCTGCACCATAAAAATGAAGCGCTTCCAGATCATCTCTCCATTTTTTGGAAGAAAATTGATCCTGTAGCCGGTTGGTTAATTCATTATCAGATAAATATACCGGGTTCAATCCTGAACCCGAAAAGGCTTCCGAGCACCTTTTTTTATTAGGCTCTAGCAATACCCAATCTACTTTTGATGATCCGCCATCTGCGATTAAAATCATAGCGCCTATTTTTATCTTTACCTAATTCCAAACAAAGTAGTATTTTTACAGTTGGATTTGAGAAGAATCATTAAAAAAATCGTTCTTTGACAAATTGTGTGGAATGAAAAATAGTAATCCTTGAATGCCCTTGTGGC
>CAZHOV010000216.1:0-8020 GCA_964534315.1 uncultured Saprospiraceae bacterium
TATGTTTTATTTCACTTTTTAAAAAAAACTACGTTTTCCGTAGTTTTCAATATACTAATAAAAATATCACCAAAAGGAAAAATCTGCGAAGATCTGGTTAACCTATCAGATCCGTGTTCCACATAGGAACCGAACGAAAAATATAGAAATTATAAATAAATTTTTATTAAGTCGCAAGATCGTTCGATCGTTATGTTATTGGAGAGTTCAGTACTACGGCTCTAAGCCGTCTCCTAACTGTCCAGTCTAATGTTTCTGCGACAATAATCAGACCTACCCCACCAAAAAAGCCGGTCGGTCTCTCGACCAACCGGCTTCTCTTACTTAATCTAGTCTAGCCTAATTCAGTGGTAAACTACAAAGAATTATTCAATATATTCAATGTTTTTCTAATAAAATCAAAGATTTATTAAATAGTGTATTTTATTAATCCTTAAACAGCTACTGAGCAGCAAGTTATAAAACGACCTAAAACTTCTATGTTTGAAATTAATTTTTCAGCAACCTATTGCTTGACGAATTTTCCGGTAATCGACTCTTTTTCTCCATTTATTCTGACAAGGTAAATCCCCGTATTCAAATGGCTCACATCGACATTGAAAAACTGCCGACTTGCAACTACCGGCATCTTATAGATCAGCCTCCCGGCTTCATCAAGCAATTCCAATGTTCTGTAACCTGTTTGGGCAGTCCGGATATTTAGTTGTTTATCAACGGGATTAGGAGCAATAACTAATCCATTTTCCACTTCTTCATTATCATCCTGGTCTACAACTCCTCCCTCCGAATTACCTCTGATCCCTGCTACCACACAAACTTTGATCTCGTTGATCTTACTGGCAGAATTTGCCTTGTGCACTTTCAAATAACGAGTGTAGGCTTTTAGTCCTTCAAAGGTGACCCATTCATTCCAGGCAGTGGTATGATAGTTAAATAAGGGAGCTTCCCAGGCCCCAGGCTCTCCGGGCATCACCTGGATCTCTCCCTGACCAGAGCCATCATGCATGGAAAAGCCATAAACCTCATAGGAATCACCTAAATCAATGACCACCGCCGCAGAACCCCAGGGCTCTTGCCAGGTGGTACTGACCGCATTGCCGGAATCGCAAATATCATTACCGGCTTGCATCTGTTCGTCTACGAGATTCTCCGGACCATTCCCCCAAACCGTTGCCGGGGTCTCCAAACTGATCATATCGGGAGTAAGTTCCAACATCGAACAAACACATCCACCGCAATCTGGTGCTCCTCCGGTAAAGGTTGTAGCTTCATAGCTCTCCGGATCAGAAGGGATCAAATCGCCGGCATGACTGACATATTGTATGGTAAATTCGTAGGTATGACCGGCCAATAAATTGTCCATTGTTATAACTTCCTCCAATGTATTGGTTATTTGTCCGTCAAAAACAAATTTGTAAGAAACGGGCGTCACTCCTGGCGGAGGTGTCCAGCTGATCGTAGCGGAAGTACAACTGGCATCCGTAATTTCAGCAACCGCCGGTTCAAAAACTACAGGATCATCATTGCCCCCGTCATCATCAGGCGGTATATTGGAAGGCGATCCGCAAAAGACGACCTCGTTGATCTTGGACTGCGCATGTGGCTTAGTGATCCGTACTTTTTCAATGGGTACATCTATTTGAAAATCATAAAAGGATTTCCATTTTGCATAATCTAAAGGTTCGTATTCTACAATCGCTATCCAATCACCGCTTGCGGGATCCAGATATTCTACCGTGAATGGAAATCCGGACGCTCCTCCGTTTCCATCAAATAAATGAATACCTTCGAGATAATAGGGTTGATTGAATTCAATCCGCGCGGAGATACTATTCTCCGGCGTTCCGCCTACCCACAATTCGCCCCATTCAGACCATGGCTGACCGCCGTCGCTACAAACGGGCACTGTGTGCTGTTCGTCAAATAACCGGATCGGATCTATTGCTTGTTGGAAAATGGCCAGCTCATTGATTACCTCAAAGGAATCTACCGGTATTACACAAGAATTATTGGAACTGCTGCCATTGATAATACAAGGATCAGAAAAATTACCATTCTGGTCACCTGCCGTCACGATAAAGCTATATTGCTCATTGGCAGAGAGATTCGGAACCGTATACGTTTGCAATTCACCACTAGCCAAACTGGCTATATGTTCTCCGACAAGGATCAGATTATCTATGTCATCTAAAGTCTGTGGCTGACCAGTGATCGGAGCAGAACGGTAAACATTAAACTCACTAACGCCTTGAGGAACTTTCCACTGGAGGTCTAGGCTACTACAATTTTCATTGAATACTGTAAGATCGCTTACACAAGAAGGCGGCATAGTTGCTTCTTCACCGATCACGATAAAGACCGGACGCTCGCTAATATCCACAAATACTTCTCCTTGAGGGGTAACAGCCAGGGGCACCTCTACCCCGTTTTTATCTTTATTCTGCATCTTAACCAACTTGGCTGGGGTGTCATCAGTGATGCCCAATTCTATGGTATAATTTTCAATTACTCTATTCTCTGCAGTCGGGCTCCAGACAGCCAATACCTTTCGGTCCTGATCATCTACATCATCAAACTGATAAATTCTGATATTGTCCTCTGCTGAATTGGTATCATCTCCCGGATCATTCGGATCATTTTGATCAGGACAACTTCGATCTTCGGCATAGATGGTATTGCCCAAAATATTTTTTAACGTATAGACGTAGTAGTACGATCTCTTGGGTTGATAATCGTGCCCTTTATCCATCAATAGCCCACAACTTTTATAAAGATAGGGGAGTGGTCCGGTCATCAGTTGGCCATTTGAATAGATCAAATCAGATTCGGTATCTCTAATCTCGAAAGCCATGGCCCGGTGATAGCCTGCTGCGGCGATTTCGAGGTAGCTGCGCACCAACCACTGCCCCTGCACTTCGTACCGGTCGGCACTTTGCCCGTTGGCATGGATTTCAGGCACGCGCTGAGGAGAATACGGGTTGGTATCATAGCCAAACTCCGACAACCAAAATTCTACAGATTGCGGGAAGTTAGGGTGATCTTGGTAAATTTGTGTTTTTAAGGCCTCCAGCTTTTGGCGTAGCCGATCTTCTTCGGGACTAATCCCGACATCCCCCAAAGCGAGCTGACTTAAATCGCAGTTCAACTCATCAGGATAGTCATTGCTATAATGGTGTACATTAATAACATCTATGGGATAGACCGGATAGTCGGGATTGGTTCGGTTTTCTTCCCACCAGGTAAGCATGCTATCGATGTAGCAGTATTTTACTCCTGCCAATCCGCCCATAACAAATTTGATTGATGGATCAGCATTCTTAACACCTACTGTAAAGATTGCATTGGTGCCCGGAACGGTATCCCGGATGGTGCCCATATGCCCGTCATAGTCGGCACTCAGCATGGCGGCAAATTCTTGCGGCCGGAAATAAGTGTGAGGATAGCCGGCATTGATGAACCAGTTTTTATCCGGTTCATTCCAGCTTTCGATAAAATCGATATAGCCCTTACCTGTGTAGGGCGTATTGGCAAATTCTACCGGATGAAGTCTCGGCTTGATCAGCTGATTTTCTTCATAATCAGAAAAAGACGTGTTCCCATAGCGCGCAGCATAGTGATACATCCAGACAGCATGCTCGCGATAGGAAAAGGGGTCAAGCGGATCTTCCATCGGATTGCCTCCATAGGTATAGGCAATCGGCTTTTGATCCAGGATGATATTGTATTTGGTATTGTATAAATTAGGCGAAATGATCTTTAACGGATCGATAGCATAGGAAGCAGCCCACATTAGGTCGGGGCAAAGCAATAGGTTTTGCTCTTCTGAAATTTCGTGGTAAAAATCATCAAAGTGAGTAGTGGTTTGGTAGTGGTAGCTGGAGTTCCATCTAAATGCATTATTTGGATGAATGGAATTGGACCCTTTGTGCCAAAGGCCTTCATCCAGCACCCATTCGTGGTATTCCCGCGCAAATCCGACGCAGTCCATTCGATGGACCGGATCTTGACGCCGCATATTAATACCAATAAAGTCTACCATTTTAACGGTAGTATTACTCTGACCAAAAGAAATAAATGGGGTTGTAAAAAAAATACAAAGGATCAATGGAATAACCATACCATCACGTCCACCCCCTAATAGAATTGTGTTAAAAGGGCTCATAGTCTATAGTTTAGTGTTCTGTTTACTTAATTTTTTGTCTGTAATAGTTTTTGGGCGGAATCGTTAGTGATCAAGCAGATGGCATGTACAAAGATAATAAAAAACTGTAAACACATAGTTATTTTATGTCATATTTATTAGTTTTTATGGGGATTAAGGGGTCCAAAAAGCAATGTTATAAAAAAATCCAGACTTCATTTTCAGAAGTCTGGATCGAAATACGCCTGCCATGGACCAAATAGAAAACTATATGTTAACTTATTTTACTTCGGCTTTTATGTTGTTAAGTACCCTTTTCTTTTTAGGAGCCTCTATCGTCAATTCATGGTAATTGGTGTTATCTTTCGGAAGGACAGTTTTTTTGGTCAATATCTTTCGATGAGGTTTTGCGGATTCGAAAAAGATATTCTTCGTGGAATGAACATCTACATCCGGGATGTTTAATTTCGCAATACTCACTTGGTTAGTAGTTAGATCAGTGACAACTGCTTTGTAGTTTCCGCCTCCAACACAATCCAACATTGCATCATTTTGAGGAAGTTTCTGTTCATCTCGAATCCATTGAACCTTAAACCTTTTATCATCAAACAAAAACATATTATGTTCATGAGGATTAAAGACTAAAAGTGATTGATTATCTTTCGTACAGTGATACACTTGGATTTTGGTAATAAAGGTTGGAATAGGTCGGAATCTGACATCGGTTGGCAGGTATTCCGATTCATTCTGCTCGGGTTCTATAACAGTAGCTGTTTCTTCAAAAAGAGCTTCCTGAAGTTCTTTTTGCTCTTGGTTTTCATCGGTACAACTGGTTGAGAAAAAACCTGCGGTTAGTACTAGTGCAAAAAGGATGATTGAATTTTTCATAAGACAAATTGGTTTTAAATATTAGGTTAAATATGAAATTATTGATTTACCTCTGTACGTATTGCTCGCCTATCAAATATTGCTCGTCTAACAAAGCAATCCCTTGGTTATCAAAGCCTTCATGATTATCAAGTACTGGGTCTAAACCGGTATCTCTGATAATTAGCTTTCCTTTGTTGATCAACTCGCCGGTCAATTCGATGCCATAATTATAGGTAGTGAACCCGTCTATTTTCAACTTACCGCCTTCACTTATTTCCAACTTAGCATTTCCAAGGATCTTAAGGTGGCTGATGGCTATCGTGTTTCCCTTAATCACAGGATAGCATCCGGTAGTAGAGTCCACATCTTCGATAACGACCATGTCGTTGGTCCAATCTGGTACTTTATTCAAGCTCCAGTTTTTGGGGTTATTCCAATCGTGCTTTCCATCGATTGCCCCACCTTTCCAGTAATTGACTTGTTGAGCGTTTAATTGCGTAAAAAAGAAAAAAGAAACTAGGAAAAAAACAGCTTTTAAAATTTTCATGATTTTCGGTTTTAATGTTTTCAAATACGCCCATTTAATTTATACCCCTACGAAAAGGTTACCTTACTAAAAATTATTTTTTTGATATTAAAGCATTTTTTTTCAACTTCGCAGTGTTTGCAAAGGAATGATAAGGGTTTTAGAGTAATGAGTTTTCTGAATGGATACTCCGGAAGAGCTTAATGTCTTTTTATGAAGCTTCTAATGCTTCCTTGTTTTTAATATCGAGGTGCGCTGCACCATTCGTGATGGGTCATTTTCCTAGGCTATTAAGGTTTTGGTGCCCTGCACCAAATCTTTGAATGTTACGGAGTTTACTCGCCTATGCCCAAACCCCACAATGCTCTTGGCAACCAAGAGGTCTATTTGTTTCTTTTTTCCCTAGGCTTTTTTTCAGAGGAGTGGGTAAAAAAATGGCTATGTTGGTTTGATACCCTATTTGCTCCAGGGGACCAATATATTGGTAGTGTTTATCCAGCCCCAATTGGTAGATGCTCCGGAGGAGCTTACTATTTTTTGAAGCAAAGCCAGGTAGATTCATGCAGCGGTTATGAAAAATATTCAATAACTTAGGCCATCATTTCAATAAGCACTACAGTATATGGATATATCTGACCAGGAGTATATAGATGCGATCATTAATGGGGACCCCGGTATACTTAGACAAATGTATCAGACGTTTTTACCCAAAATTGAGCGGTTTATCACCTCGAAGGGAGGGTCAAAGGATGATGCCATGGATATTTTCCAAGATGCCATCATGGTTATTTATGGGAAAGCAAAGCAAAAGAATTTTAATCTGACCAGTAGTTTTTATACCTACCTCTATGGAATATGCCGTAACTTATGGGGAAACAAGCTGCAAAAAAAATCTCGAACAGAGGTAACATTAAATGAAGACATCAAATATAATCAGCAAGTTGAAGGAGTAGATGCCTTGATGGAAGAACAGGAAGAATACCAACTTTTCTGGTCTTCGTTTAAAAAACTAGGTGCAGACTGCCAAAAAGTATTGCAGTTATTCTTCGAAAAAACTAAAATGGAAAAAATTGTTGAAATCATGGGCTACAGCAGTGTAGGCTATGCAAAAAA
The DNA here is from genome assembly GCA_964534315.1 of uncultured Saprospiraceae bacterium. GTDB lineage: Bacteria > Bacteroidota > Bacteroidia > Chitinophagales > Saprospiraceae > CAZHOV01. The sequence continues at coordinate 6,651 of CAZHOV010000216.1, forward strand.
ACGAAAATTTCAATGTAAGGAACGGCTGGTTAAACTCATTAAAGATGATGACCGATTTCAGGAATTGAGTTTATGACCTCCTCCAAAAACAAACTCAACATGATTAAAGGCACTGGTACGGCCTTTAAAACTTTACAACAATGAAAGAGAATCTCTACAATACCATAGAACAATATATTAACGGAGTGCTTCAAGGCGAAGAACTCCAAAAATTTGAGCAAGCCATGAAAGAAGATGCCAACTTGAGAAAAGAGGTGGCTTTGCATCAAAAATTGCATCGCCAACTCGGCGACCCTGCCAAGCTCCGACTTAGTAGGGCACTAGACGACCTTCGAGCCGATTTCGCTAAAGAAAAGAAATCTGGCGGAGGAGCAACGATGATCACTATGCGATCGTTGAGACCACTCATTGCCATTGCAGCGTCTATCCTCCTGCTTGCTACCCTCGTTTTTGTGCTTTGGAAAAATAGCAACTTCAGCGAGGCGCCGGTCGTCAATGAGGATGTCACTCCTCCTGTAGATACCGTAAAACCTCAAAAGGAAGAGCTTATACCTCTTCAAGACGAAGAACCACAACTTGCTGAAGAGGAAGTAGAAGAAGCAGAAAAACAGCTAGCCCCTCCTGCTACTCCTCAAAACGAAAAACCTAGATCCCGAAAACCAAAATTTGAAAAAGCTCCGAACTATCTGGCAGAGGTAGATCCCGCCAATTTCAACCCCAACCCCCTACTTGATCCGCTAACCGCTCAATCGAGAAGTCTGGGCTATATCGTCAAGGTTAAGGATCCCGGCACATTCAAATGGTCCGCAAAGCAGACGGCAGTCACGATCGAAGGATCGGTGAAAGCCCGGAAATTCCCGGAGGATAATATAATCATCCAGCTTTTTTCCAATAAAGCCGCAGATTATAAAAATGACAATCCCATATTAGAAAAAACACTAGAATTGGGAAGCCCTGGTAAAGCCAAACCGTACACTTATCCGTTCCAGCTTTCCGAAACACTGGATATCAAACCGGGGCTTTATTACTTTATCATAAAAGATAAAAACCGGCCTAAAAAAGATATTGCTCTCGCCGGCAAGTTTGAAGTGCGGAAAGAAGAAAGTAAATAGTAAACATGAATCATCCGAATCATGGGCTAACCATTTATAGGGGCCTAACAGAAAGCCGCTTTTGCAGCGAAAGATCATAGCCTGCAGCATGAGCTACAGGAAGAAATAGCAGATAAAACACGAAGCTGCAGCGCAGCGAAAGAGAATAGTCAACATATTTTTCTTTCGCCCCCACGGGGCTTTTATGATTAACCATCAATAAACCAGAGGCTTACGCCACTGGCTACGATATTTCGCTGCTATGCAGCTTTATGTTGT
>CAZHOV010000217.1:0-4453 GCA_964534315.1 uncultured Saprospiraceae bacterium
GGCGGTAGGATCATCTTTCAGGATAATCCGATGATTGAAGCTGATACATATGTTTTGAATCTTCCATTAATGATGGGCAATGATATATTGACTTTATTGGCTTGTATCGGCGGATTATCAGCAGCTACTGGTATGGTGATCGTTTCTGTTTTGGCCATAAGTATTATGATCAGTAATAATTTGGTGTTGCCCTCCTTACTCCGATCAGTAACAGTAAAGAGCTTTCGCCTGGAAGATATTTCCAAGCGGATTTTAGGTATTCGGAGGATTAGCGTAGTGGTAGTATTGCTGCTCACGTATGGTTTCTATAAATCAGTAGGTATTGAGTATTCTCTTGTATCTATTGGATTGATATCTTTCACTGCAGTTGCCCAGTTTGCTCCTATTGTTTTGGGTGGCATCTATTGGAAAAATGCTACTAAGAAAGGAGCCATTGCCGGACTGGTTAGCGGCTTTTTGATCTGGGGGTATACGTTACCTTTTCCAACCCTTGCCGAAAGTGGCTTTTTAAATCCCGATGTAATTCAAAGCGGTCCTTTTGGGATCTCCTGGCTGCGTCCGGGAGCGCTGTTTGGTTTGGAAGGGATGGATCCTATCGCCCACGCGTCTTTTTGGAGTCTGTTTTTCAACACCTTGACTTTTACCGGTGTATCTATTTTCACCAGGCAAGGAATTTTGGAGGTTACCCAGGCCAATTTATTTGTAGATATACGGCGGTATATTAAAGAAGGGAGCGATATCGACATGGTTAAACGAAGAGCCAAATTGGCGGATATTATTTTATTACTTCAACGGTTTTTGGGTGAGCCTAAGGCTAATCTGATCTTGAAAGCTTTTGAAAACAGATATAAAATGAGCCTTTCGAATGAGGTAACGGCCCCTCCTGAATTAATCAATTATGCCGAAACAAACCTTGCTGGTGCCGTGGGATCTTCTTCGGCAAAGGCAATCATCAACTCCATTTCAAGTCAGACCCCAATCACGCTGGAAGAAATGATGACACTTGCTGAGCAGACCAAAGAGATCATTCAATACAGTAAAGCCCTGGAATTGAAATCAAAAGAACTGGAAGAGACCACAGAGCGGTTACAGCTCGCCAATGAGCAGCTAAAGGAGCTTGATCAATTGAAAGCAGAGTTTATCAATACGGTTACACACGAACTGCGTACACCTATTACCTCCATTAAAGCATTTTCAAAAATATTACTCGACTATCCCGAGCTGGAAGAAAGCAAAAAAGAATCTTACCTATCTATCATCGTAAGCGAATGCGAACGCGTTAGCCGATTGATCAATCAGGTATTGGATTTAGGGAAAATTCAGGATAGCGCCAGTTTGTATCCTGTAAAACCCATTGATCTTATTGACATCATTCGCAGTTCCTATGCAGGTATGCAACAGCTATTCGAGGAAAAAAACATTGATTATGCTTGTAATTTACCCAACAAACCGGTACCCGTAAAGGGGAATCCAGACCGGTTGATCCAGGTAGTGATCAATCTATTATCCAATGCCATTAAATTTTGCGATCAGGATCATGGAGAAGTAACCATTACACTGGAACGAAAAGAACAAGAAGCTATACTCAAAATATGGGATAATGGAGAAGGCATAGCAATAAAAGACCAAAAAATAATCTTTGAAAAATTCACCCAGGTCTCTAACGAAGAGCTGGGCAAACCCAAAGGTACAGGACTGGGACTTTATATCACGAAAACCATCGTCGAACAGCATCAAGGGAAAATCCATCTTGAAAGCAAACCTGGTCAAGGAACTTGTTTTATTGTTTCGTTGCCGGTGGGGTGAGAAACAGGGAATGAAATAGGAATGAAATAGAGATCAAGTTCAAAAAGAATTAGTTATTTTTTGGGTCTGTTTATTAAATTTTTATTAATTTTAATTATTAGAAATATTAATTTGACGGATGAAGGAAAACAGGAATAAATCAAGGGTGCTGATTGTGGATGATGAACCAAATATTTTGTTGGCCATAGAATTTTTGCTTCAGCAAAATGGGCTGGAGGTTAAAAAGGCAACCAATGGTCAGGAAGCTCTTGGTATACTGGATTCTTTTACTCCTGAAATAATTGTATTAGACTTGATGATGCCGGGAATCGACGGCTTCGAAGTAGCAAAAGAAGTTCGGAAGATTGAAAAACTTCAACATACAAGAATCCTTTTCCTAACAGCCAAAGGCACCATACAGGATAAAATGAATGGATATAACAGTGGCGGTGAAATCTATTTAACCAAGCCTTTTGACAATTCAGAATTAATAAATATTATAAATGAGGTCCTGGAATTTGGATAATTAAAAAATTTTTTTGTTATTTACATATAGAAATCTATATACTTAAATATTATTAAAGTAATAAAAATAAATCTCTATGAAATTTCAAGTCAGCACCTTTGAAGAATATCAGGAAGCTTACCAAAAAAGTGTAGAAAATCCGGAAGCCTTTTGGGAAGAAATAGCTAATACCTTCCATTGGAGAAAAAAATGGGATAAAGTTGTGGATTGGAACTTTTCAGAACCGGATATTAACTGGTTTGTCAACGCCAAACTCAACATTACGGAAAATGCACTTGACCGGCACCTAGAGACCAGGGGCGACCAGGTGGCTATCTTGTGGGAGCCTAATGATCCCAATGACGAAGCCAAAACATTTACCTACAAGGAGCTTCATGCAGAAGTCTGTAAGTTTGCGAACGTCCTTAAAGCCAACGGTATTGAAAAAGGAGACCGGGTGGTATTGTATATGCCTATGGTTCCTGAATTAGCCATTGGCGTTCTGGCCTGTGCCAGAATCGGGGCGGTTCACTCCGTCGTTTTTGCCGGTTTTTCAGCCAGCGCACTGGCTGATCGTACTAATGACGCTCAAGCCAAATTGATCCTTACTTCCGATGGCAACTTCCGCGGAGCCAAGAAGATCCCCGTCAAAAAAGTAGTAGATGATGCTATGGCTATGGGTTGCGACTCGGTAGAATCCGTTATCGTTTATAAACGCACCGAGCAAGATATCGAATGGTTTGAAGACCGTGACAAATGGTGGCACGAAGAGTTGGCCGGTAAAAGCGACCAGTGTGAAGCAGAAGAAATGGACGCTGAAGACATGCTGTTTATTCTTTATACTTCCGGTTCTACCGGAAAACCGAAAGGCGTGGTGCATACTTGTGGCGGTTATATGGTTTATACCACTTATTCTTTTTTAAATGTCTTCCAATACCAGGAAGGTGACGTTTATTGGTGTACGGCTGATATCGGATGGATTACCGGCCACTCTTACATTATATATGGCCCCTTATTAGCAGGAGCCACAACGATGATGTTTGAAGGGGTCCCCACTTATCCTGATGCCGGACGATTCTGGGAAATTTGCGATAAGCACCAGGTTAATCAGTTCTACACTGCCCCTACCGCTATTCGGGCCCTTATGGCAAAAGGAGATGAATGGGTAGAGAAGTATCAACTCGATAGTTTGAAAGTGTTAGGCTCCGTTGGAGAACCCATTAACGAAGAAGCTTGGGAATGGTATAACGAAAAAGTAGGTAAAAACCATGCACCGATTGTAGATACCTGGTGGCAAACTGAAACGGGAGGAATCCTGATCTCTCCACTGGCAAATATTACGGAATTAAAGCCTTGTTATGCTACCCTTCCACTACCAGGGGTTCAGCCTTGCTTAATGGACTCAGACGGTAACGAACTGACCGATCCAGAAGCTGAAGGTCTCCTTTGCTTTAAATATCCATGGCCTTCGATCTTGAGAACCACCTATGGCGACCACGCTCGCTGTAAGCAGGTTTATTTCTCTACATTCGAGAATCTGTATTTCACCGGAGACGGCGCCCGACGAGAAGCCAATGGCTATTACCGTATTATCGGCCGGGTTGATGATGTCATCAATGTGTCGGGTCACCGGATGGGTACCGCAGAGGTAGAAAATGCGATTAACGAACATGAGAATGTAGTCGAATCTGCTGTGGTGGGTTATCCGCACGATATTAAAGGCCAAGGAATCTTTGCCTACATTATTACGAACCACGAAGTAGAAGATCACGACGCCTTCTATAAAGAAATTAAGGCAGTAGTAACCAAAGAGATTGGTCCGATTGCCAAACCCGACAAAATCGTCGTAGTTTCGGGATTACCAAAAACCCGGTCTGGTAAAATCATGCGCCGCATCCTTAGAAAGGTAGCCTCAGGCGATACGTCTAATCTGGGAGACACCTCTACCCTACTCAATCCGGAAATCGTCGAGGAAATTAAGTCCAAGGCGATAGCGTAAGACGGGAATATCGGAGGACCGGAGGACAAGACAACCAGAGGACCAGAGGACCAGAGGACCAGGGATAATAACTTTTCCGTATCTTTATCCCCCTATTTTTAGTTGTCCGGTTGTCCGGTTGTCCGGTTGTCCGGTTGTCCGGTTGTCCGGTTGTCCGGTTGTCC
>CAZHOV010000217.1:4553-7945 GCA_964534315.1 uncultured Saprospiraceae bacterium
GGTGAGAAAAATCATCTAAAAACTGTCCTTCCACTAACAAATCTTTGCTTTTCTGAAAAAAGAATTCATAATATTTGGGTGACAGGAAAGTATGTTCCTTTTCATTTGTTTATTTCAAATCCAAGTGTTATGACCTACCAAGAAGTATATTCAAAAAGTATAGACCAACCTATTGAATTTTGGAGAGAACAAGCTGATAAGATTGCCTGGTTTAAAAAACCGGAAAGTATTCTTCACCAGGATGAACACGGATTTTATCATTGGTATGCCGGAGGCAAATTAAACACCTGCTATCTAGCGCTTGATTACCACATTGAAAACGGACGGGGTGATCAAACGGCATTGATCTATGACTCTCCCGTTACAGGGCAAAAAGTACAATATACCTACCGAGAACTAAGAGACGAGGTCGCGAAATTTGCGGGTGTCTTGAAAGAACAGGGGGTAGAAAAAGGAGATCGCGTTGTCATTTATATGTCTATGATCCCGCAAGTGGTATTTGCCATGCTTGCCTGTGCTCGTTTGGGTGCAATTCACTCGGTCGTTTTTGGCGGATTTTCTGCTAAAGAACTAGCTATTCGCATCGACGACGCCAGACCTAAATTGGTCCTTGCATCTAGTGCAGGGAAGGAAATTAATAAGATCATTCCTTACAAGCCTATTCTTGATGAAGCCATCGAAATGGCTGAACACAAGCCCAAGGGTACCATCATTTATCAACGCGCTATTGTCAAAGCAGATATGAAGGAAGGCTATGACCATGACTGGGAAGAATTGACTGCTAAAGCCACTCCTGCTGGTTGGGTGGAAGTAGATGCCAATGATCCGTTATACATCCTGTATACTTCCGGTACTACCGGAAAACCTAAAGGTGTCGTCCGTGATAATGGCGGTTACGCCGTTGCCTTGCGGTTGAGTATGGAAATGATCTACGATATTCAACCCGGCGATGTTTACTGGGCGGCCTCTGACGTTGGCTGGGTAGTGGGTCACTCGTATATCGTATACGCTCCATTAATCACCGGTGCTACAACCATCATCTTCGAGGGTAAACCGATCAAGACACCTGATGCAGGTACGTTCTGGAGAATTATTGAAGAATATGGGGTAAAAGTCCTTTTTACTGCTCCTACTGCTTTTAGGGCCATCAAAAAAGTAGACCCTGAGGGAGCATTTATTAAGAACTATGATACTTCAGCTCTTAAGTATTTGTTCCTGGCAGGTGAGCGGACCGACGTGGCCACTTACGAATGGGCTTCAGAAAAACTGAACGTGCCCGTTATCGACCACTGGTGGCAAACGGAATCCGGCTGGCCAATGTTAGCCAATATGGTCGGAGTTGAAAAGCTGCCGGTCAAACCTGGCTCTGCTTGTAAACCGGTAGTTGGATACGATATCAGAATTTTGAACCAAAATCAAGAAGAATTAGGTCCGAATGAAGAAGGTGCTGTAGTAGTTAAATTACCACTACCTCCCGGAAACCTTCCTACGCTTTGGGAAGACGAAGAACGGTTTGTTTCTTCTTACTTTAAGCCTTACCCAGGCTATTACTCTTCTGATGATGGCGGTTATATCGATGAAGATGGTTATGTTTTTATCACCGGCCGTATGGATGACATCATCAACGTTGCCGGTCACCGCCTATCTACTGCCTCAATGGAGGAAGTAGTCGCTTCTCATCATTCTGTAGCGGAATGTGCGGTAATCGGTATTGAAGATAGTATGAAAGGGCACATTCCAGTTGGGTTTGTCGTTGTAAAGGAAGGAGAAACAATTGAAGAAGAGCAATTGGAAAAAGAATTGATCCAGATGGTACGCAAAGCAATTGGTGCAGTAGCCAGCTTTAAGCGAGTGGTCATCACCAATCGATTACCTAAGACGCGTTCGGGTAAGATTCTTAGAAAAATTATGCGTAAAATTGCCGATGATAAGCCTTTTGCTCCCCCTTCAACGATTGAAGATATGGGTGTCCTTCCCGAATTGAAAGCACTAATGGAGGAAGAACGTATCGGTAAGCTTGGAGAGAAAATGGTGGGGAGTTAGGAAAATAAAAATTTTAAATGCTTTATCAGATTGTCCGACCGCTTGCGGCCATTACTTTTCAGGTGTTTTTTAAAAAGATATACATCTGTAACCAGGAGCGTATTCCCCGGGACAAAGCGGTGATTCTGGCGGCCAACCACCCTACTGCATTCATAGACCCTATTATGGTAGCCTGTTTTCAAAAGCGTCGGATCTATACATTTGTGCGCGGTGATGCCTTTGAAAAACCGATCTTCAATCTAATGCTCCGGGATTTTTATATGATCCCGATCTATCGGCGCAAGGACGGACTGGATCAGGTCAAGCAAAATCAACAATCATTCGAGGAAAGCTATCGAATCATTCAGCAGGGAAAAGTTCTGATGATCATGGCGGAAGGCGGTACCAATCCCACTAACATTTTAAACCCCATACAAAAAGCTCCGGCAAGGGTAGCTCTTAGCTGCCTGGAGGAAGCTCCTGAGTTAGACATCGAAATCATTCCGGTAGGCGTCAATTACACGGATCGAAACCAATTCAGAAGCGAAATCAAGCTGGTATTTGGTGAATCTATTCATCCTAAAAATCACCTCCAACAGTACAAGCAAAACGAACAGAAAGGTATCCGTGAACTGACAGATGAGTTAAGCAAGCGGCTGCATGAGTTAGTCGTAGAAATTCCTAAAGAAGACGAACGTCTATTGACAGGCTTGTTGACGATCATTCGCAATAACCATCGACCGCCATTTCTTCCGATTGTCCGAAGAAACATTGAACCACTACAAAAGGAATTAAAGCTTGCCCAATGGGTGAAACAACTTTCCCCTCCCCAAAAACAGCAATTAACTGAACACTTTTCTGCCTACGAAAATCTGCTGAAAAAATGCGGAGTCACCGATTTTTCAGTTGTTAATTCTAACTCCTTTAATCTATTAACTACTCTTTTTCTAATCCTGTCTTTTCCCCTATTTTTTTTGGGTATTGTTCTCAACGGCCTACCAGCTATTCTCGCCAATAATTTCGCCCGAAAAAAAATTAAACGGAAGGCCTATATTTCTTCCATCATTGTTGGGGTTGGGCTAGGCTTATATCTGTTGTACGCCCTGCTTTTGGTTGTTTTTTTAGCCGTATATTCACCTATCCTTCTACTCCCCGCAGTATTTATTCTTCCATTATTCGGTTTTTTTAGCTTGTATTTTTATGATCTGCAAAAAGCCTGGAAAGCAGGCCGCCAGTTTAATCGATTGAATAAGGAACAAAGAACTGAGTTGCTTAAAAAACGAACAGAAGTTTGTTCTCAACTTGAAGCAATCTAGTAGAAAAAGATATACCGAAATCGTTCAGGCCCGTAGGGACTGATACCAAACGGA
>CAZHOV010000218.1:0-4076 GCA_964534315.1 uncultured Saprospiraceae bacterium
AGGGCAGATGTGCATGGCATTGATTGCTTCTTCTTCTGTTAATTTTGCTTCCTTTTCATAGTCAACCGCTACCTCGGTCTCATTACCTCGATCTTTAAAGGAAAACACATTTTGACCGTCTTTGGTCTTGATTTCTTCGACACATCTGCGGCAGCGGATACAACGATTATGCTCAATGACCATTCGTTTGGGCCGGTAGTCGATTAACCGATCTACAAAAAGGTGGGGGAAGCGGGACATGGAAACGCCCATTTGATAGCCCAGTCCCTGTAGATCACAATCTCCACTTTTTTCGCAGGAAGGGCAGAAGTGGTTGCCTTCGGCAAACATCATTTCGATCACGGAACGACGCAGGTCGACCATTTCATCGGCGTTGAGTAGCACTTCAATATCTTCTTTGACCGGAGTGGTACAGGCTGCCACCGGCCGTCCGTTTACTTTTACCGTACACACGCGGCAACTGCCTAGTGGCGGATCGATATGCTCATAGTAGCATAAAGAGGGAATTTCAAGCCCGATTTCACGGATGGCCTCCACCAGATTTTGGTTGGGACTGACGAAATAAGGGCGCTCGTCGATATAGATTCTAATTTTATCCTTCATGGTTTTCATTATGTTTTACAGCGAATTGATAGTCAGCAACAGCTTTTTCGAGGTCGATACCCCGGTTTTCGGCCTGTGTACTGATCAAATCGTGGAAATAATCGGGAAATTTATCTAATGCCTGAATGATCGAGTTCGGAGCAGTTTGGCCGAGCCCGCATCTGCTGGCCTGGCGCATCATTCTGCCCCAATTACGCAGGTCAATCACATCCTCCGGGCCGCCAAGCGCATTTTGTATCTTTTCTAATCGTCTGTTGATGATGAAGTTACCGGCGCGGCAGGGGGTACACATGCCGCAGGATTCATCTTTAAAAAATGCATTGAAGTTCTTGAGGATGTTTAATATATCTCGTTTGCTATTAAAGATCATAAATGAACCGCCGCACAGTAAATCCTCGGTACAGAGCCTTCTATTTAGTTCGGACTTATTGATTGCCTGGCCTGAAGGACCGCTGACCTGCACGTAATAGGGATCACGGGCGCCACACAAGGCGAGTAATTCGCTGACGCTCATGCCCCATTCGATTTCGTAGATTCCCGGACGGTTACAATCTCCGGAAACACTGAGTACTTTGGTACCGGTACTGGCAGGCGTACCCAGGCTTTTGTAGAAGTGGGGCCCCAATTCAAGTACGCGAGCAGCCCCGCAGAAAGTTTCGACATTATTGACTACTGTGGGTTGTCCTAAAAATCCTTTTTCTACCGGGAAGTATTGTTTGGTTCGCGGTTCACCACGTTTCCCTTCGAGTGATTCAATGAGGGCGGTTTCTTCACCGCAAACGTATGCTCCTGCACCGAGTTGGATGCGTATATCGAAGTTGAAAGGTTCTTTAACTTGAATGTTTTCGCCCAGCCAGCCCATTTCGCGGTATTCTTCAATCACTTTTTCGAGTTTGGGCAATAGCCAGCGGTATTCTGCTCTGAGGTAAATGATGCCCAGTTCTGCACCAATGGCATAGCCACCGGCAATCATTCCTTCGATCATCAGTCCGGGCATTTTATTCATGAGCACCCGATCTTTGTAGGTGCCGGGTTCACCTTCGTCGGCATTACAGATCAGGTAGCGGGGACCGGGGTTTTGCCGGCAAAGCTCCCATTTGACACCGGTAGGGAAGAAGGCACCGCCTCGTCCGGAGAGGTCAGAAACTTGTATTTGCCGGATCACTTCATCAGGTGTTAGTTGTTTAAGGAGCTCCAGCGATTTGGCGGGTTTGAATTCACGGAAAAAGATGGTCTTTTCCGGCCCGGGCGTGTAGCAGATAGTGTCTTCTACCTGGTCAGCAAGTTCTTCAACAGGAACGCCGTTTTTTAATTGGCTGATGATTTTTCGCACCTTTTGTGGGGTGAGATTGGTAAAAGGGTGGAAATTGATCAATGCGGCGGGTTCTTGATCGCTCATGCCGATACAGGCCGTATCATATAATCCAAAAGTGCCAATCGGACTTGTTTCGCCCCATTTGGCACCGGTCGCTTCTTCGAAGGCGCTGCGCACTTCCTGATAGCCTGCTTGTTGGGAGAGAATGCTGTTGTTCAGGTAAATCGTGTACTTACCTGCAGGTTTAAAGTGGAAAAAATGATAAAATGAAGCTACTCCTTCCACATCAACAACGGATAGTTCAAATTCTTCGGCTATTCGCTTGCGTTCTTCCTCGCTAATGTGCCTGTATTGGTCCTGGCTGGCCCATAGTCGGTCTAATAGATAGGTTCGTTCCATGTTCTATGTATTAATAGGTTCGCACTCAATGATTTTAACAACCATAAGGTACGATTCTACCAACACTGATGGAATGATAAATATCAGTGATTTGAGTGAGGTTTATTAGAGACGGTTTAACGGTTCAACGGTTCAACGGTTCAACGGTTCAAGAGAAAAATGAAGTATGAAAAGGGGTAGACGTTACAGCAATACATTGGATTTCTCGGCACAACAGTATCAAGGTGCAACGGCATAAACATAAGGAGATACCCTAAATTGTTGCACCACTGTACCATTGCACCATTGTACCGTTGCACCATTGTATCACTGCACCGTTAGTCCGCCCTATGTTGTATATACCGAATTAAATACCACGTAATCCGTAGTAAGATCGGAGCCCCAGCCCATGGATTTGGCTTTTCCATTGTGGAGATCCATTTTGACATAAAGGTGGGATTCGCGAAGGAGGCGCTTCATATAATTGCGGTCGTATTCTTGGGGGACGCCTTTTTCCAGCACTTTGATGAGCGTTTCTTCATCACCTAGATAGAGGTCTACTTTTGTGTAATCAAAGGGGATGCCTGCATTTCCGGCGGCGGCAACAATTCTTCCCCAGTTGGGGTCACGACCATACATGGCAGCTTTAACTAGGGTAGAGTCGGAAATAGAGCGGATAAACTTGCGGGCAAGATCTTCGGAGGAAGCATTGACCACTTCATAAGTGATAAACTTCGAGGCACCCTCTCCGTCAGAGACGATCAACTTGGCCAAGTGAATCATCATCTCTTCCAGTTTTTCTTTAAATATTTTATATCCCTTGTCTTTTTTACTTTTCAATATGTCATTCCCAGCCATGCCATTTGCTAGTACCGCGACCATATCATTGGTAGAGGTATCACCATCCACGGTGATCATGTTAAAGGACTTTTCATTGACCTCTTGTACAGTCTTCTGAAGTAACTTTGGCTCGATCGCCACATCCGTGACGATAAAAGCCAGCATGGTGGCCATGTTGGGGTGTATCATCCCTGATCCTTTGGCAATACCGCCCATATTGACTTCATATCCGTCCAATTCAAATTCTATAAATCCTTCTTTTGCGAAGGTGTCTGTGGTAAGGATCGCATTGGCAGCGAAAGAGCCGGCATTAGATTTGGAGGATAGCTTTTTGACATTTTCCCGAATACCGGAGACAATTTCTTCGGTTGGGAATGGCTCTCCGATAATGCCTGTAGAAGCGACTAATACCATATCTTCATCGATTTCCAATTCTTCAGACATGGCTTTTACCATGGCCAGAGCGCCATCCATGCCTTGCTGTCCCGTACAGGCATTAGCGTTACCGGCATTGATCACGATGGCCTGAGCTTTACCGTTGGCAATGTTTTTCTTTGATACTTTGATGGGTTCGGCGATCACTTCATTTTGGGTAAATACTGCCGCAGCGCTGGCTGGTTTCTCAGAGTAAATGATCGCTAAATCTCGTCGCATGGACTTGATACCGGAATGTGCTCCCCAGCACTTGATTCCCCGGACATTGGTTATGTTTTTTATCATTTTCTTACCTTAAAAGGTGTTTGGTTTTGAAAATAAGCGTATTGACGTAGCCCAGTGACTACGGGCTCAACGGCACCAGCTTCAGCCCTTCCATCTCATCCCATCCGAACAGGAGATTCATATTCTGAACAGCCTGGCCTGCGGCGCCTTTTACCAGATTATCAATAACACTAATAGTAATAATTTTATTTGTTCTTTCATCAAAAGTCACAAAAATATC
>CAZHOV010000218.1:4086-7878 GCA_964534315.1 uncultured Saprospiraceae bacterium
TAGTTGGTTCCTCTGACATCTTTTATGGAAGGCGCTGATTCCCGCATTCTTATAAAAGGAGCATTTTTGTAAAACTTTTGGTAAAGTTCTTTCAACTCATTTTCGTTAACAGGGCCTGTTGGTTGAGTGTAGATGGTAGATAAAATACCTCTATCAACGGGGAGCAGGTGCGGTGTAAATTGAACAATTAACTCCTGATCGGTTAACTGGGTTAGTTTTTCCTGGATCTCAACGGTGTGCCGGTGTCGCTTTAAGCCATAAGCCTTAAAATTGTCATTTACGTTAGAAAAGTGATTGACCGGCTTAGATTTTACGCCAGCGCCGGTAACGCCCGATTTGGAGTCAACAATAATCGTTTTCAGGTCAATGAGTTGATGTTTGACGAGTGGTGCCAGCCCCAAAATGGCACTAGTGGGATAACAGCCGGGATTAGCTACCAGAGAGGCGCTTTTTATCTCTTCCTCAAATAACTCAGGGATACCATAGGCGGCATGTTGGAAGCCTTCCTCATAGGTGTGCTCTTTATTGTACCAGGCATTGTAAGTCTCCGGAGTATTTAGGCGAAAATCGCCGGAAAGATCGACGATCTTAAAATTTTGATCCTTGTAGCGCTCTACATATTCCATAGATACGCCATGGGGTAACGCCAGGAATACTAAATCCAGCTGATACTCGTCAATCTTTTCGGCGGATACCAATTCGTGATGGGCAATATTTTCGAAAAAAGGATGCACATCGGAAAAGCGTTTGCCTGCCTTACTTTCAGAAGTGATCAGCGCAATCTCTATTTGAGGGTGGTTACTTAAAATACGTACTAGTTCCGATCCCGTAAATCCGGTGGCTCCTATGATTCCTATTTGTTTCTTTTTCATGTTGTTATTTTTTCAAAAGCAATCAACTTAGTCTATGCTTAACTAACATCTTCCTCAAGCTACTGCCTTTACCTGTTTCAATGATTTTTCAAGTACGTCAATGACTTGCTCCATATCTTCGTAAGAAATATTGAGTGGTGGTACTAATCGCAATACATTGCCGGCGGTAGCATTAGCTAATACGCCATTGTGAAGCATTTCCTGGACTAACGGTTTGGTGTCAAAGTCAAATTCGATACCGATCATCAGGCCAATTCCTCTGACTTGTTTAATAGAAGGTTCACGCATTTTTCCGATTCGGTTACGCAACCATTTTTCTTTTTCTAATGCTTGTTCCAGCATATTTTCTTCTTCCATAGCCTCGATTGCGGCCAGGGCGGCAGCGCAGACAAGTGGATTTCCTCCAAAGGTGGTACCGTGGTCCCCAAAGTCGATCGCTGAGCTCACCTTTTCATTTGAAAGAATAGCACCGATGGGTACGCCTCCTCCAAGCGCTTTGGCGAGCGTCATTATATCCGGCTGCACTTCAAAATGGTCCTTGGCAAACATCTTTCCCGTTCGTCCGATCCCGCATTGGATCTCATCGAAGATGAGCACGATGTTATGTTGATCGCACAGCTCGCGAAGCGCTCTCATAAAGCAGGGTTGAGACTCATTAATACCGCCTTCTCCCTGGATTGGTTCGATCAGAATGGCGGCAATTTCGTTATCAATAGCAGCTCTTACAGCATCCATGTCATTAAAGGGAACTTTTTTAAAACCATGAGGGATGGGGCCAAATCCTTTTTGCATTTTTGCTTTTCCCGTTGCGATAGTGGCAAGGGTACGTCCGTGGAAGGAACCTTCGAAAGAGAGCACCGTTCCGCCCCTGCCGATACTATGGGCATATTTTCTGGCAATCTTAATCGCTCCTTCAACCGATTCCGCTCCGCTATTGGAGAAGAATACACGGTCCAGACCGGAGAGTTCTACCAACTTTTGGGAAAGTGCTACCTGAGGTTTGCTGACATAGAAATTAGATATATGAATCAACTTAGCAGCTTGTTCCTGAATGGCTTTGACTACTTTGGGATGGCAATGGCCAACACTGTTCACGGCAATTCCTGCAAGCATGTCGATGTATTCGTTGCCTTCCACATCCCAGATGCGAGCACCCTTTCCATGATCAAAAGCGAGGGGGTAGCGTTTGAAGGTAGGTAAATAATATTCAGTATCTAATTGATGGTAAGATTTATTGGTCGTTTTTTCCATTATTGAAAAGGTTTATGTGAGTAGTATGGTCAAAAATTTAATAGGCAATTAATTTCCTTGACCGGTTATTTTGTGATGGTTGTTCCTAATGCCTCATCTTTTATTAGTTCAGCGATCTTTTCAGGTGTAGTGCCATTGATGATGCGGGCTTTTCGGGCACCTTTGTTAATGGCAATCTCACAAGATTCCATTTTGGGGATCATGCCCCCCTGAATAATTTCTTCATCCAAAAGTCGCTGAGTGTCGGTCAGGGTAATTTCCCGAATCAGCGATTCCGGATCGTCTTTATTTTCCAGCAGGCCATCTACATCGGTAAGTACAATATACTGCTGGGCGCCAAGCGCGCCAGCGAGGTGGCCGGCAAACATATCTCCGTTGATGTTGTAGTCATTGCCGGCTTTATCCGAAGCCAGACAGGTCAGAACGGGGATGAAGTCGTTTTGTAATAATAATTGAATGAGTTGCGGATTTACATCGGCTACATCTCCCACCTGGCCTAAATCTACATCTACTGGTTTACCCTCTACAACTTGTTGGTGCATGCGTTTGGATGCAATGACGGTTTGGCCGTCTTTGCCGGAAAGTCCTACTGCTTTGTACCCCATGGCATTGATCATTTTTACCAGATTGCCATTGACTTTTCCTTTGAGGGCCATTTCGACATATTCTAACGCCTGAGGAGTTGTTTTACGGTGGCCGTCAATAAATTCGGACTCTATTTTTGCTTCTTTTAGCGCTTGTTTAATAAAAGGGCCACCGCCATGGACGATCACTACCTGGTAACCTTGTTCTTTTAAGGTACAAATATTTTTCAACACGGCCTGCTTCAATTGATCATTGACCATGGCATTTCCTCCGTACTTAAAAAGGAGGATTGGTTTATCATTTATTAACATTATTATAAAAACATTACTTAAGAAATATTAGGGTACGATCGTTCGGGGAATAGCAGCTGGTAAGCGGCTAAGCATTTCATTATTGAGCAAATTAGTAAAATTAGTGAAAGAGCTGATCGGTATAACATTATTGCGCTGTTTACCCAACAGGACCACTTCATCGCCAATTTCCACTCCGCTGATGTGGCTGATATCTACCATAAACAGATTCATATTGATCAACCCCGTAATCGGTGCTTTTTTACCTTTAATCAACACAAAACCTTTGCTTGATAACGCTCTCGGATACCCGTTGGAATAACCCAGTGGGATGACTGCAATTTCCATATTTCTAGCTGCCTGGAAAGCTGTACCATAGCCGATAAATTCCCCTTCCTTAACGTGTTTGATATCCATAACATCTGTTTTCCAGGTAAACAGCCGTTTAAGCGGATTATCTTTTAATTTACCCGTTTGTTGGAGATGCAGGTGGTATATATCAGGACTTGGCCAGATCCCGTATATGGCGACCCCTACGCGAACCATATCGAATGTGATGTCTGGATAAGCCAGTGCTATCGCTGAACATCCAAGATGACGGTAACGGGGCATGAAATTTTTCTTCTTTAATTCTTTTAATATATTTTCAAAGAGTTTAATCTGAGGTTTTATCTTGAAGGTATTACTAATATTTTCAGCACCTCCAAGATGTGAACAAACCCCTTCAAAACGAATATATTCTTTGTTGCGCTTCAGGAAAGTAATGGTTTTTTTCATATCCTGCAGGTCCATCC
>CAZHOV010000219.1:0-7861 GCA_964534315.1 uncultured Saprospiraceae bacterium
CGAACTGGAGACTCCGACGAACAAAGCAACGAAGAAGATGATTGTTATTGAATAAATTTTGTGAGCAATATTAGGGGATTTGGTAGCCAGCTGCTCTCGGGCAGCTGGCTCTTTTTTTATATCTTTCAGGTGTTTTCTGAATTTCTCTTACCTTATATTCATACTCTTTTGTACATTTAGATGAATAAGTAAACAACAGGATCTAAAATGAAGCGAAAAACCAATTTTCAAAAAGCCATTTTTGATGGTATAATTGAAAAGGTCGGGAAAAAGTCTGCAGCTACAGAGTTGATTGCCAAGAAATTGGAGATAAGTAAAGATGCAACGTACAGAAGATTACGTGGAGAAACTTTTTTGACACCACAAGAAATTGCCATATTGGCAGAAGCGTTCGATATTTCGTTAGATACAATCGTTAATCCATCTTCTAAAAAGATTGGTTTTGAATTCAATCAGTTTTCGGATACGATTATCGGTTTTGACGGCTTCATCGACGGCGTACTCAACCGGGTAAAATTACTGGCAGCTGATAAAAGTACGGAACTATTTTATGCCACTCATGAAATTCCCTTGCTTCAGTATTTTTTCTTTCCCGAATTGCTGAAATTTAAACTTTATGTATGGGGGCAAATTGTTTGGGAAAGCTACTTCCTAAAAAATAATAAGTTTTCATTTGACTTAATTCCTCATCCATTCTTAGCAAAAATTGAGCAAACCTGTAATTATTACTGCCAGATCCCTTCCACCGAATTTTGGAGTACTTCTTTATTTGAAAACACCCTCAACCAAATTTATCACTACTACAAAAGCGGAGACTTTGAACGGGAAGAAGACGCCTTTTTCCTGATCGACCAATGCCTGCAATTAAGTAAACACATGCGAAACATGGCCAAAGAAGGACAGAAGTTTGTTCCTGGAGAGTCTGTTTCAAAAGATACTTCTTCTTTATTTAATTTATACAATAATGAAGTGGTGTTTTCAAATATTGTTATTTTAGCGAAAACCGATCATAAAAAGTACACCTTTTCAACCTATTGTAATCCAAATTTTCTGCAAACTTCAGATGAAAAATTCTGTTCCTATACCTACGACTGGTTCCAATTGTTAATGGAAAAATCATTATCAATTACCAGGCATGGGCAAAAAGAAAGACAGCGGTTTTTCAATATCTGCGATCAGAAAATAAAAAAAACCAAAAAATTATTAGAGGTAAGCAGCTAAAACTTATGAATGTTGAACCCAATTCATTTCAAGACAAATTGCTGACGGCTATTTTAGAACAATATCCTTCCAAGAACGAAGGAATTGAAGCATTATCGGAATTGTTACAAGTCGGTACTGACCCTATTTATAAACGCTTGAGAGGAGAAACCATGCTTAATGCTCATGAAGTAGCGCTTCTTGCCCGCCACTTTAAAATATCGCTCGATCAGCTTGTTTTCGAAGATACTTCACTTTCACTATTTGATTTTAATCCTCAAAAAGCAGAAACTGCTTCAATAGATTCCTTCCTATCCAATATTTATGAAAAAACGGAAATGGTTGCCGCCCTTCCGAATTCTTATGTCTACTACGCTTCAGCTGATATCCCTTTTCTATATATTATGGGAATACCGGAACTGATCAGTTTTAAGTTTTATGTCTGGGGAACCACCATCTGGAACCTCGATTACATGCAAGAAACGCCTTTTTCGTTTGATCTTATTCCTCAAGAAAGTATTGAAAAATCGTTGAAGATCAATGAAATTTATAATTCTTTCCCAACTACGGAACTTTGGGGATTGAGTAGTTTTGACAATATCATTAATCAGATCGAATATTTTGTCAATTGTCAGGGGTTTAAAAATCCGGAAGATCCGCTCTTGATTATGGACAAACTGCAAGAACTTATCCAACGTATTTCTGTAATGGCGGAGTTTGGTATTAAAGACAATAGCCGATCCCAAAATAACTCAGCTGGTCAATTCAATCTCTACCAAAATGAACTGCTCTATTCCAACACGCTTATTTATATCGACAGTGATTCCGTGCAAACGGTTATGGCCAGCTTCGGAGACCCCTATTTCCTGACCACCCTCGATAAAAAAATTTGCTACCTTACCAAAGATTGGTTCCAAAATCTAATCCAAAAATCCAATAGCCTCAGCAACCAGGCTGAACGAAACCGGAAAAGCTTTTTCTATCAACTCGAAAAACTAGTAGCCAACTCGAAAAAACGAATAGAAGTTTTACTGGATGAATGGGGGTGAGCAGTTTGCAATGTGCAATGTGCAATGTGCAATGAGCAATGTGCAATGTGCAATGAATAATGAATAATGAGGAATGAGGAATGAGGAATGAATAATGAATAATGAATAATGAGGAATGTGCAATTAGTAATGAATGATGAATAATCTCCCCTTGAACCCTTGAACCCTGGAAACCCTGGAACCCTGGAAACCTGGAAACCTGGAAACCTGGAAACCCTGAAACCTGGAAACCTGGAAACCTGGAAACCCTGAAACCTTTAAACCTTTTTTATCATGAAGATCGTCTTTATGGGAACGCCAGATTTTGCCGTTCCGTCATTAGAAATTTTAGTAGAAAACGGATATGATATTGTAGGCGTCATTACCGCTACCGATAAGTGGGGCGGGCGCAATAAGAAGAAGCGGATCGAATCGGCTGTGAAAAAATATGCCCTGGGAAAAGGGCTGCGTGTATTGCAACCCAAGAACCTCAAAAATCCGGATTTTCAGGAAGAACTGCGTAGCCTGGGCGCTGACCTCCAGGTGGTCGTTGCTTTTCGAATGCTGCCGGTTGCGGTTTGGGATATGCCTCCCATCGGAACGATAAACCTGCACGGTTCTTTACTACCGAAATACAGAGGTGCTGCACCGATCAATTGGGCAGTGATCAACGGAGAGCGAGAAACAGGCGTCACTACCTTTTTCCTAAAACACGAAATTGACACGGGGGATGTGCTTTTTCAGGAGCGGTTCCCTATCGAAGAAAAAGCAACTGCGGGGGAAGTGCACGACAAAATGATGCACATCGGTGCCCAGGTAGTACTTAAATCGGTCCAGGCTATTGAGCGGGGCGACTATACCCTGAAACCGCAGGATGATACGGAAGTAACCAAGGCTCCTAAAATTTTCACCGAGACCTGTGAAATTGATTTCCATCAACCTACCCAACAAGTATTTAACTTTGTCAGAGGCCTAAGTCCTTTTCCTACTGCCTGGACAACACTCGACGGGCTAAAACTCAAGATTTATAAAGCAGATATGACCTTGGAAGACCATAATCATCCGCCCGGTTTATTCTTTTCAGACAATAAAAAAGAGCTGAAAATAACCACTAATGATGGTTACCTTCAGCTCCTTGAAGTTCAATTGCAAGGAAGGAAACGCATGGATGTAAAATCCTTCCTTAATGGATATCAGATCACTACTCACCCAAGAACGGATAGCGATAATCCGTAGGGGGTACAAAGTTTTCTTTAATAGATCGGGCAGATATCCAGCGATATAGATTTAATACAGAACCGGCCTTGTCATTGGTACCGGACCCTCTGGCTCCGCCAAAGGGCTGATGTCCGACAACAGAACCGGTTGGCTTATCGTTGATATAGAAATTTCCTGCTGCATGTCTCAACACTTCAGATGCCTTTATCGCCGCATGGCGTTCCTTGGCAAAAACAGCTCCGGTAAGCGCGTATGGGGAGGTATCGTCAAGCAATTTCAGGGTTTCCTCGTATTCATCTTCGGGATAGACATAAATGGTCAGTACCGGTCCGAAGATTTCCTCGCACATGGTAACATACTTTGGGTCTTCGGTTAAAATAACCGTAGGTTCAATAAAGTACCCCTTTGATTTATCGCATTCTCCGCCAAAGATAATTTCTACCTGATCTGATTTTTTTGCATCTGCGATGTAGGAAGATATTTTATCAAATGCTTTTTCGTCAATAACCGCATTGATGAAGTTAGAGAAATCTTCGGGAGAGCCCATTTTGATAGAGTCCAGGTCTTCCGCCAATTGCTCTTTTATTTCGGGCCACAGATTGGACGGGATATAAGCTCTGGATGCAGCCGAACACTTTTGCCCCTGAAACTCAAAAGCGCCGCGCACTAATGCAGTCGAAACTTCTTTTGAATTGGCTGATTTATGGGCGATGACGAAATCCTTACCACCTGTTTCTCCTACGATCCGTGGATAAGATTTGTACTTACTGATATTATCTCCAATCGTTCTCCATAAGTGCTGAAAGACTCCGGTACTACCTGTAAAGTGTAAGCCGGCAAAATCAGGATGTTCAAAAATGACTTCCCCTGCAGCCGGTCCGTCAACGTAAATTAAATTGATTACTCCGGGAGGCAGGCCGGCTTCTTCAAACACTTTCATGATCACAATGGCAGAATAAATCTGAGTAGTAGCAGGTTTCCAAACGACGGTATTACCCAACATGGCCGGGCTTGAAGGTAAATTCCCGGCAATAGCTGTAAAGTTAAACGGTGTAAGCGCAAAAATAAATCCCTCTAGCGGGCGGTATTCCATTCGATTCCATATCCCGTTTACATTGTTTGGCTGCGCCTCGTAGATTTCTGTCATATATTCTACATTGTAACGCAAGAAATCGCATAATTCCGCCACGGCATCGATCTCTGACTGATACGCATTTTTTGACTGCCCCAACATGGTCGCGGCATTTA
Source organism: uncultured Saprospiraceae bacterium (assembly GCA_964534315.1). Taxonomy (GTDB): domain Bacteria; phylum Bacteroidota; class Bacteroidia; order Chitinophagales; family Saprospiraceae; genus CAZHOV01. The sequence continues at coordinate 4,695 of CAZHOV010000219.1, forward strand.
TCGTGGAGCGGTAAGGACCGGAGAGTAAGTCTGCTGCTTTGAGGAATATAGCCGCCCGCTCCTGCCAGGGCATATTCTCCCAGGAAGCTTTCGCTTTTAATGCCGCCTCTATAGCCTGCTTTGCATGTGATCCATCTCCCTTGTTGTAGTATCCTAAACAATGATCTAATTCATGTGGCGGATACATCGCCACTTTTTTATCTGTCGTGACATGCTTACCCCCAATCACCATGGGAACATCAATCTCCTTGCCTTTCATCTCAAGAATCTTCTCGATCAATTCCGTTTTTTCGGGTGAATGCGGCCCATAACTGTATACAGGCTCATTATAAGCTGGTGGTACTTTAAAATATGCATTTGCCATAATGATAATATCCTTTTTGTTAGGTTCTGAAATATGCTGCAAAAGTAGTAATAATAATTAACAATGAGCAATGAGCAATGTGCAATGAATAGAGTGTATTTCATCATTCATTACTAATTATTCATTATTCATTGCCAACACTACTTCTTCCGGCAAAAACGGGCTGGCATCCCCGCCTCCTTTTAAAATCTCCCTCACAATAGTTGAACTGATGTGCGAATAGCCCGGCTGGGCGATCAGGAAAATGGTTTCTAATCCGTTACCGACAATATGATTGAGTTGGGAAATGGTTTTTTCATAATCAAAATCAGACGAATTACGGAGGCCGCGGAGGAGGTATTTGGCTCCCACTCGTTCGCAGTAATGGGCCGTTAAGCCTTCAAAAGAATCAACTTCTACATTAGGCATTTTGTCGAAAACGGCGTGAAGCCAGCGTAATCGTTCTTCTTTGGAATACAAACTTTTCTTTTGGGCATTGATCCCCAAAGAAACAATTATCTTATCAAAGAGAGGTTGAGCTCTCAAGATCAGATCGACGTGCCCAATAGTGATCGGATCAAAAGAACCCGGAAAAATTGCTATTCGCATGTGGTTGGTTTTTTATTTGGGTACAAATCTAAAAAATCCAAACAAACGAATAACGCTCGAATCACTTTTGTTTTTAAAAAGGTGGGAATTATATTATCTGGCTAAAAGAGAAAAAGAATCCATGAATTTGGAAATCGAAGGGTTGAGCGACATGCCTTCAAAACAAAAAGCCTGAAGCGCGTAATAGCGATTTCCGATCAAAATAGCTTTTGTCCGGACAACCGATTTATTCTGCTTTCCAAAATCAATCCTCCAGTGATAACCGGGATATTCCCCCCAATCGGTTGCTGCAGCATACATCAATTCCCCCTGAACACTCTCTACGGCCGTTTCCGCCGACTGCTTGAAAAACTCTGTCACCAACTCGGTAGAATCACTGTGAATGGCTCCTTCCGGATAATCGCAGTAGCTTACCATGTACAACCAGTTATCGGCTGTTTCTTCTTGCTGAAGAAAATACACCTCATACTGAATATCTCCAATTGGCGTCTCTACCATCATTTGCTTCCGCTCCATCGCTCCCCCCGGAACCAACACTTCAAAGTTCCCATCAATTGACCCAAACCGCTGCCAATTATCTGCCTGCCCAAAAAGAGAATGAGTGACTAACAAAAATAATACTACTAACTGATACATGATCTTTTATTTTTAAATGCCAAAAACTTAACCCCTTGTACCTCTGCACCCCCTTGTACCTCTGCACCCCCTTGTACCTCTGCACCCCCTTGCACCTCTGCACCCCCTGAAACCCTGAAACCTGAAACCCTGAAACCCTGACCCCCTGACCCCCTGACCCCCTGACCCCCTGACCCCCTGAAACCTAGATACCCTGAAACCTGAAACCCTGAAACCCTGAAACCTGAAACCCTGAAACCCTGAAACCTGAAACCCTGAAACCCTGACACCTGGAAACCTGGAAACCCTGAAACCCTGAAACCCTGACACCCTGACCCCCTGACACCCTGACCCCCTGATACCTAGATTAAATAACGAATGAATTTTTTCCCTTTTCGTTGTATGGTTTAATCATTTTAACGTATTATTGATAAAAAGGAGAAAATTTTATGGCCTACAGTTATGAATACCCCCGTCCTTCAGTATCTGTGGATTGCGTTATTTTTGGTTGGGATGACAGCAAGCAACTGAAGGTCCTGCTCATCCAGCGAGCCAGAGATCCTTTTGCCGGTTACTGGGCGCTTCCGGGAGGATTTGTAGATATGGAAGAAGATTTGGAAGCTGCTGCTTTGAGAGAGTTGGAGGAGGAAACCGGGGTAAAAGATGTATTCATTGAGCAATTGTACACGTTTGGAGCTCCCGGCCGGGACCCGCGGGGGCGAGTGATCAGCGTTGCTTATTATGCCCTAGTAAACTTATTTAAACATTCTGTAAAAGCAAATTCAGACGCCTCCCGCGCAGAATGGTTTCAATTAGATGATTTACCGAAACTAGCTTTTGACCATCAGCAAATCCTGGAGACAGCCATCAACCGGCTACGTAGCAAAATCCGATACCAACCCATCGGGTTTAACCTTCTTCCTGAGCCCTTCACCCTCTCCCAATTACAAACGCTCTATGAATCCATCTTGGGCATTGATGTCCTCAATAAACGCAATTTCCGGAATCGTATCCTCAAAATGGAGGTGTTAAAAGAAGTGGGAAAACAAAAAAATGTTGCCCATCGGCCGGCCTCCCTCTATATCTTTGATCAGCAAAAATACGAACAACTCATGCAAGCCAACTACCCCAACCTCCTCAAACGAGGCCTCGATTTTGAACTGTGAAAAAGAAGGAGAAAGTAGGTGCTTCTTGGACGTATACTTCTCTTCCTAAAGCATAGAAAGCGAGTTTACCTAATTTTTGCGGATGATCGAGAATTTCCTACTTTCCAAATTTTCTCTCTTCTCACAGTTATTTTTTCCTTTCAATATAAGTTGAGATTTAATTCTCTTTTTTTATCCACCTTGCCCATTACTCATTGCCCATTGCCCATTGCTCATTGCTCATTGCTCATTGCCCATTGCTCATTGCTCATTGCTCATTGCCCATTGCCCATTGTTCATTGCTCATTGCTCATTGCCCATTGCCCATTGCCCATTACTCATTGCCCATTACTCATTGCTCATTGCCCATTGCCCATTGCCCATTACTCATTGCCCATTACTCATTGCTCATTGCCCATTGCCCATTGCCCATTACTCATTGCCCATTACTCATT
>CAZHOV010000220.1:0-7806 GCA_964534315.1 uncultured Saprospiraceae bacterium
GTGGATGTACTATTCTGACCGCGAGAAAATCGCGAAATTCAAATAATCTCACGAGTCTTAATCCTTCTTTTCGTGGATGTACTATTCTGACAGCAACGAGTGCAATTTAATATTTATCAGAGACTTATGAAAGTTTATGGAAAAATAACAATACATATACGTTTTTATAACAATTAGATTACGTATTCATATTAAAAAAAATCATAATGAGCGACGACATCAATGTTAACTAAATATTAATTAAACTGGCTTTGTATTAACTTAATATTAAGTGATTGCAGTAATAGGGCTAAATTAATTTACATTCAATTAACATTGGGCTATCGCTTCGAAAACACTTCATCAAATACTGAAACTACGGGGCTCATTTTTTACTTTTTATATCCTATTTAAATCCTAAAAAAACAAGGTATTTGGCTTATCTACTATGGCCTCGATCTGCACATTCTTACCGATCAACTTCATAGCCCTTACATCGCTGGCATTAATAGGCACCAATATAATGCTGTCTTCATTTTGATAATACGAGTTTACCTCCTTCAACGTTTCACTGATCTCCTGAAAATGCTTGTTCTCACTGCGGGCTATAAATACCGATTTCTGAATACGAATACAACCTCTCTTCTCCAAATATTTGGCAATCTGATAACGGACCTTGTCTTCTGATATGTCATACATAATTAAGTAGATCATCTCTGTAGCTTTTACCGGGGAGGCTTTGATAATATTTAACATTTGCTGGATCCTGGCGGATAACTCCGGCATGAGGTCTTCTTCTGGAATTACGACCGATTCCTGAATGCCGGCTTCCCGAATTTTCTGCAGTTTCTCTTTGAGTGAATATGTCCGCTTCTTTGGTCGAGCCATCTATTCTTCTTTCGTTTTTAAGGTGGCTAATATCTGCTCCAATACCTGGACAGCCAGCGTCGCCAACTCGGTATTACTCCCGCTTTTGGTGGTCCGAACGACCCTAAAACCATTCTTACCGTAAAAGATATTAATTTCTGCCCACAATTCATTACATGCCAACTTAATTTTTCGGCCATAACTAATGGGATGGGTTTCCAACACCTCCATTTCAAATTCTAATAACTTCTCTTCCAACTCTGGCAACGCCTGGTCCACTTCGGGTGGAACAAAATAATTCTTCTTCTTCGGTTTCCGGTAATGGGGATTCAGTTTTTCTTTTATCCGGCCAAGTACTTCCTCGCTCAAGCTATTCTCATCTTTCTTTTTGGAGGCTACCTGGTTCTTTTTTACAAACTGCTCGGCTTCTTTCAGATCTTTTTCCGCCTGATCAAAATTAAGGTCAGGTAGAAATGCTTCCATTTCAATTTCTAGCGGCTCCGGATTGTAATAAGCATTGGGGTCATAGCTCAAAAAACAAGTCCGGGTCACATCAGAAGTCTTGAAATCTAACACCTGCTCTAAATGATGTGTGGTGGCAAAGCGCTGAGCAAAAAGCTTGTAAAACGAACTAAACATCGCCGCATCTTTACAGGGCTCTTTTAATTTAAACAACACCTTTAATCCGTCTTCACTGGGTGATGTAAACAATAAATGCACTTCCGGCAGTTGCGCTAATCGCTCTGCCAATACCCGCTTATCCAGCTCAGCTTCTTCCAGGTGATCGAGATCCAGGATCAAATACTCAATAGCAGCAAAATGCTCCGTCCGCCGGATCTTGGGATGAAAGACACCGCATACAAAATAGGGCAACTGCTTTTTTAACTCCCGGTACTGCTTTTCATCCATACTCTTCACCATCCGCAGCTGCTCAATCCGATCCCGAAACTGCTGCTTGGGCTTTGATATGCCAAAAAATAATCGCTCTACCGTTATCTTCTGCAACGGATCTCCTGGTTTTGTAATATTTGTGCCAAATTGTAACATGCGTCTTGAGTCTTGAGTCTTGGGTCTTGCGTCTTGCGTCTTGCGTCTTGCGTCTTGAGTCTTGAGTCTTGGGTCTTGAGTCTTGGGTCTTGAGTCTTGAGTCTTGGGTCTTGGGTCTTGGGTCTTGAGTCTTGGGTCTTGGGTCTTGAGTCTTGAGTCTTGGGTCTTGGGTCTTGAGTCTTGAGTCCTGGGGAGTTAAAAAACTCAAGACTCAAGACTCAGGACTAGTTAAGGTTTCAGTAATTGATTATACCGATCGGGGTCATTAAATAGCTCGATAGCTGCCTTTATTTCGGGATCGCTATTCAGGCTTGCTTCAATTTTACCTTTTTGATAGTGATAGCGGCCTACAATCTCTTTAGCTAATAGATTGGTAATTACATCTTTGTGGTTGACCAGATCGTTCTCTTTTTTGGCAGAGAGTTTACTTTTAATAGCAGCGATATCGGTCAGGATAGCCGGGTTTTGTCCTTCTTTTTCAGCGACTTCTTCAAGCTTAGCAAGAGCTTTATGCGTATCGGAACGATATTCGAAATCCTTATTTTTTAGATACTGAAGGAATTGATCGTAATTGGTAAATTGGAAGCTTTTGGCTTCGCCGATAGATTCATTTTCGACATAATACTGTGTTGCAAAATCAAAAATGACATGGTCTTTTTCCAGGCTTTTGACAATATCGAGATCGGAAGGACTTTCGAGTACGACATCCGGTTTAACACCGCCTCCGTCAAGGACAATACGGCCGTTGTTGGTTTTGAACTTAGCCCGTTTTTCTTCTTCAATATTCACAGGTTCTCCGTCCTCATATTCTACGCTTTGGATGCAGCGGCCGCTGGGGATATAATACTTTGCCGTTGTCAATTTTAGTTTCGAATTATACCCGACATCTTTAGTGTTTTGGACGAGTCCCTTTCCGTAAGTTCGTTGCCCCATCAGTACGCCGCGGTCATAGTCTTGAAGGGTGCCTGATACGATCTCGGAAGCAGAAGCAGAGCGGTTATTAATCAGAACAATTACCGGGATTTCGACGTCAACCGGATTCATTCGGGTACTAAAACTACGGTCCCGCTCCTTTATTTTACCTCTTGTAGAAGCAACGAGTTCTCCTTTAGGAATAAAGGTATTAGAAACATTGACCGCTTCGGATAGAAGTCCTCCTCCGTTTCCTCTCAGGTCAAGAATAACGCCTTTGAGATCTGGTTTTTCTTCTTTAAGTTCTCTAAGGGCATTACCGACATTGCGGCCGGCGTTTCGGGTAAAAGTGGTAAGTGCGATATAGCCAACATCTTCGCCTACGATCCCGGAATAAGGGACGTTAGGAATGCTAACTTCTCCGCGCGTCATTTTTATCTTTTGGGGCTTACTCTCTCCGGGGCGTTGAATGGTAAATTCTATTTGGGTACCCGGATAACCTCTGAGAAAGTCGGTTACATCATCGGCCGATTTACCTTTGGTGGATTTACCGTCGATCTCGAGAATAACATCTCCCGCCTTCAGTCCGGCTTCTACGGCTGGACTATTGGCGTAGGGTTCGGTGATAACAATTTCATCATTCATTTCTTGAATTACGGCACCGATCCCGTTATATTTACCTTCCGTAATATAACGATAGCTTTCGATCTCGGATTCTGAGATGTAGTTTGTAAAAGGATCAAGCGATTCGAGCATGGCATCCAGACCAGTGCGCATGAGTTTGGATGGATCTACTTCGTCTACATAATGCACATTTATTTCCTTGTAAAGATTGGTGAAGATTTCGATATTCTTGGCGATCTCGAAATACTTGTTGTTGGTTTCGGCGGTAAAAAAAGCAAGACTAACTGCGCCGAGCAAAAGAACAATACCCACTTTAGCGAAACGACGTAATCTACTCATAAAAATTCAGTTTAAAATAAAAAATGGTGTTCAGTAAATAGTTAAAAACCTTTTGTACGGTGCCTTGAAGGCAATATCCTTCAATAGAATTTGATACTTAAGCTAAAGGTTATGAAGAACGCAAAATAAATTAAGCGAAAGTAGAAATTTTTTGAAGGAAGTAAGGCAGGTTTTAATCTTGTATATTAGTTAACGCAAAAATAGGGTCTTTTGGTTTAAAGGAAGGTAGGAAAAAGAAATAAAGTGCAGAATTAAGTCTGTACGACCGGAAAATGAACTAGAGAAATAGTCTAAAAATCAATCTAATTAATGTTATCTTTAGAGTGATAATCAAAAGCTGACTCGTCAAAGAGTTTCAACTTCTTTTCTTTAATTTTTCAATTCCAAAAGTGCATCCTTATGAAACGCGTTTTTCTACTCTTTCTATTTGTCTTTTTTCAGTTTTTAATGGTACAAGCTCAAACCGTTCCTCAGTCCTTCAAATACCAAGGCATTGCCAGGAGTGACGGAGAGGTCATAACCGGTAGTATCGGCTTGCAGTTATCGATCCGGATAGATGATCCGTCCGGAGCAGTTGTCTACCAGGAGCGTCATTTTCCGGAAACGAATGATTTTGGGGTCTTTTCTGTCAATGTTGGGGAAGGCATTATGACACTTGGTACTTTTTCAGATATTGACTGGGGTATGGGGATCTTTTTTTTAGAGGTAGAGCTTGACCCTAATGGAGGGGCTTCTTTTGAAACACTTGGTACCTCTCAGATTCTGAGTGTTCCTTATGCGCTTTATGCTGAAAGAGCGAGCTTTACCGACAACGTTGCAGATCCCGACTCAACAAATGAATTACAAAATATTGAGATCAATGGTGATCAACTGACTATTACCAATGGAAATACGATTACCCTGCCTCCGGACACAGATGATCAGGAATTAATGCTGAACGGTGCAGAGCTTTCCATTACCGATGGAAATGCCGTTACCCTTCCTGATGATAGCGATACTAATGAAATTCAGGAGTTGGAACTCAACGATAATACGTTGAGCATCACAGGAGGAAACGAAGTATCCTTACCTCCCGTAACAGATAACCAAACCCTCGATATAAGCGGAGATGAACTAAGTATCTCAAACGGAAATACAGTGACCATACCCGACGCAAGCACTACCAATGAAATTCAGGAACTTTCACTTGATAATAATGTCCTTAGTATTTCTGATGGAAATGCGGTGACCCTACCGCCGGGGCTCGATAATCAAGTATTAGAAATTAATGGAGCCGACCTTTCCATCTCAAATGGAAATACCGTCACCTTACCAGATGATAGCAATGTAAACGAATTACAATCTTTAGACCTTAATGGAGATCAATTAAGCATTAGTGACGGAAATGTGATCACCTTACCGCCTGATAGCGATGAACAAGTGCTCTCCCTAACCAATAGTGTCTTAAGTATCAGCAATGGAAATATGGTGAATCTGCCTCCTGATAATGATGAACAAACCCTATCCTTAACAGGAGGAACCCTTTCCATCTCGAATGGTAACTCGATCACTTTGCCAGATGAGAGTCCGACTAACGAATTGCAAAACCTGACCCTAAATAACAGCATCCTGAGTATATCCGGAGGGAATCAGGTCATCTTACCCCAGGGATCAGACAATCAAACCTTGGATTTAGATGGAGATCAGCTGAGCATATTAGACGGCAATACGGTTACACTGCCTGATGCTAGTGCCACGAATGAGTTACAAGACTTAATCTTAACCAATAATATTCTTAGCATTTCTGACGGAAACCAGATCACCCTACCGCTTGGAACAGATAGCCAAACCTTAGACTTGACCGGTGATCAATTGAGCATATCCAATGGAAACGTATTGACGCTACCCGATGTAAGCAGTACCAATGAGCTGCAGAATTTATCTTTAGCCAATAATGTTTTGAGTATATCCGATGGAAATCAAGTGACTTTACCACAGGACCTGGATAGTCAGACGCTAACAGTATCCGGTGATCAGTTATCTATATCAAATGGCAACGCCGTCACCTTACCGGATGCAGATGATGAAAATGAATTGCAAAGTTTAGACTTATCCGGAGGGGTCTTATCAATTAGTGGCGGCAACTCGGTGACGTTGCCGGCAGATACCGATAATCAGACATTGACACTTGATGGACTGGAGTTGAGTATTGAAGATGGAAATAGTGTTCTCCTGCCAGCAGATAATGACGACCAGGAATTGACGCTCAATGGTGCCGACTTAAGCATCGAAAATGGAAATACCATAACGTTACCTGATGCAAGCGCAACCAATGAGTTGCAGGATTTGGCTATTTCGGGAGATACCTTATCAATAACGGGAGGTAACGAGATCATTGTTCCTGATGGAAGTGCAACCAATGAGTTACAGGATTTGGTACTTGCGGGAGATACCTTATCAATAACGGGAGGTAATGAGATCATTGTTCCGGACGGAAGCAGTACGAATGAGTTGCAGGATTTGGTACTTGCGGGAGATACCTTATCGATAACGGGAGGTAATGAGATTATTGTTCCGGACGGAAGCAGTACGAATGAGTTGCAGGATTTGGTTCTTGCGGGAGATACCTTATCGATAACCGGAGGCAATGAGATTATTGTTCCGGATGCGGATAGTACGAATGAGTTACAGCATCTGATGTTGATAAATGATACGTTATCCATTGAAAATGGAAACTCCGTGGTGTTGCCCAGTTTTGTGGATACAGATGATCAGACATTATTTGTGAATGGGGCTGATCTGAGTATTGAAAACGGAAATACAGTTACCTTACCTGATGCCAGTATTTTTAACGAAATTCAAGACCTTTCGTTAAATGGGAACATTTTACAAATCACGAATGGTCAAGGGGTGACCCTGGCATGGACGATTGATGGTTCGGATGTTTACCGCAACTTTGGGAATGTGGGGATTGGGACGAGTTCGCCAACACGCGATCTAACGGTTCGAACCGATATTTTAAGTCAAAATTCCAGTGGATTTGACCGGACCTTGATTACAACTAATACCGATGATGCCGGATATATAAGAGCTTACGGGCCAAATGGCAATTCCAATGTTGAAATCACGTCTAACCTTTTCGAAGATAATCATGGTTGGTTGGGTATTTTTAATAGTGCTGGTTTAGACCGAACGACTCTGACTGTCCGGAGTACAGGAGAAGGGTTTATGCGGACATTAGGCCCAAATGGCAGTTTAAACGTTGTTGTATCCAGTACAACAGGAAATGCGAATAATGGAGCGCTTGCTGTTTTTGATGCTTTTGGTAATGAGCAGGCTTCTATCATTATCGATGGAAGTGGAAATGGTATTATTGCGGGAGATTTAAAAAACTTCCGAATGGATCATCCGGAGCAAGAAGACAAAGAAATCTGGTATGCCTGTATTGAAGGGCCTGAAGCGGCTGCTTATGAGAGAGGGACGGCAACGTTAGAAAATGGAGAAGCCACGATCACCTTTTCCGAGACTTTCCAGATCGTTGCCAATCCCGAAACGATGACCGTTATTTTAACGCCATTATCTGCTGATTCAAAAGGAATGGCGGTGATAGAAAAAACAGCGACAGGCTTTAAGGTCAAAGAGTTGATGAGTGGAGAGGGTACTTATGAATTTGACTGGGAAGTGAAGTGTGTACGTAAGGGATATGAAGACTACAAAGCCATCAGAGAAAAGAAGGATTACCAAACTCAACCATTAAGATAATAGAGCCATGAAGCAGTTATTAATACTACCCTTGTTTTTACTTACCATTTTTTCGTTACATGCTCAGCTAGAGCTAACCCGCGATGTCATTGGTTCGGCGGGAGATCATTTTGAGCAGGGCGATCTGGAGTTGATCTGGACGATGGGAGAAGTGCTGACGGCGACGCATCAGGAAGCGAATTTGTTGCTCACCGAAGGCTTTCACCAGCGGGAGAAGATCATTACAAGTACCAAAGAAATCAATTTTGATTTTCCTATTGGTGTTTATCCGAACCCTACCGATGCATGGATTATGAT
>CAZHOV010000221.1:0-7488 GCA_964534315.1 uncultured Saprospiraceae bacterium
GGAATTTTCATTTGAACCTAAAAAAATTATTCTACCAATTTTTTTGCCTTACTACCTAAGTACGTAATTTAGGATTAATTAAACGGTACAAAAAATCGGCGACTATATTTACCAAAACAAAAGCGATCGAGGTAAATACTACTGCTCCGATTACGACAGGTATATCGAAATTGATGAGTGCAGTGACCGTCATTTCTCCAAGTCCTTTAAACGCAAAGACATTTTCTACAAAAAAGGCTCCTGCCAGAAGAGCAGCAAACCAGCCGGATATTGCCGTAACCACAGGATTTAATGCATTTTGAAGCGCATGCTTGACCACCACCAGCCCAAAGGGCAAACCTTTGGCCTTTGCGGTCCTGATATAATCCTGGCTCAATGTATCCAGCATGGCACTTCTGGTCAGTTGCGTAATAATGGCTACAGGGCGAATTCCCAGAGCCAAAACAGGCAGGAACAGGTTTTTCCAAACGATCACCTCCTGGCCAAATTGTCGATCAGAAAGGCTTATCTCTGTTAGGCTCCCCTGCACATTTAACCCGGTGTATTCATGTAAAAAATAACCAAAGATGAGCGCTAAGAAAATGGCGGCAACATAACTGGGTACAGAATACCCAATGACCGAAAAAGCTACCAGAAATTGATCCCACGTTTTCTGATGATGCAGGGCTGCGAAAACACCAAAAAAGATTCCAAAAACTGTCGCCAGCAAAGTAGCGAATAAGGCCAGAAGCAGCGTTTTGGGTATCGCTTCGGCTAACATCTCGGAAACCAGTCTTCCCGTCTGAAAAGAACGTCTCAAATACGGCCATTTGACAACAACCACTTGTTCCCCGACCGTAAACAGATTCCTTGCATGGTATTTGTCGAGGTTAGCCGTAGTTTTGGAATGAATAGAAAGGGGCGAAATATCATTGAGGTACCAAGATAATTGAACCCACAACGGGCGGTCGAGGCCCAACTCTTCCCGCTTCTGTTCAACGGTGCTGACATCGCTACGCTGCCCAAAGGTTAACCGGGCGGGATCAACCGGAGCAAGATAAATGATTGAGGTAACAATAATTACTACGAAAACAATTACTGCAACTCCATACAAAAATCGCTTTATCAGATAGTTGACCATTAACTTATTTTACTTCAATAAAATGCTCCTGCTCTTTGGGAACGATTTGACCAATCGGCTTTAATTGCAGACCTGATTGTGCCATTTCCGATTCAAAGATAGCTTTTTTGGATGGATTTACAGCAATGAGTAACCCGCCGCTCGTTTGGGGATCTCCAAGGATAAGTTTTTGGCGGTCATCGGTTAATTTAATGTGCTCACCGTAGCTCTCCCAATTTCTGTGGGTTCCGCCTGGTACGCAATTTTCATCGAGGTAATGATGGATGGCCGCCTCGTCCAACAACGGGACCATGTCAAAAGAGATGGTTGCTCCAACCTTACTTGCCGCACACAACTCCTGCAAATGCCCTAACAATCCAAACCCGGTTACATCGGTCATAGCATGTACAGATTCCATCTGGGCTAATTTCATGCCAATGGAATTTAACTGAACCATACTATCTCTTGCCAGCGTTTGATCTGCCGTGCGGAGTTTTCCCTTCTTTTGAGCTGTTGATAAGATACCAACGCCAAGGGGTTTGGTTAAATAGAGCAAGTCTCCTGCTTTGGCTCCCCCATTTTTCTTGAGATGTGCTTTTTTGATCTTTCCGGTCACGGCCAGGCCAAAGATCGGTTCAGGGCTATCAATGCTGTGCCCCCCGGCTAGAGGAATCTGTGCTTCTGCGCAGGCTCTTCGACCTCCTTCAATCACCTTATTGGCGACCTTGGCATCAAGCGTATTGACGGGCCACCCAAGAATAGCGATGGCAAGAATGGGGGTTCCTCCCATAGCATATATATCACTAATGGCATTTACTGCTGCGATACGACCAAAATCAACTGGATCATCAACGATAGGCATGAAAAAGTCAGTGGTGCTAATAATGGCAGTTCCATCTCCCAGGTCAACCACGGCCGCGTCATCCCGGTCTGTATTACCCACCAATAGAGAGGGAAATACAGGACCTGTTTGATGTTCTTTCAGGATGGAGGTCAGAACCTTAGGTGAGATCTTACATCCGCACCCTGCACCGTGGCTATATTGCGTAAGTTTAACTTCAGATAGCTTCATTATTAGGTTGAACGATTTTATTAGTCAAAAAAGTGATCAAGGAGTTTGCAATAATATCGAAATTCATATGCTCAAAATCCAATTGATAGATCTTAGGAGCTTGATTTTTAGACAAATTGTAAGTGTAGGTTTTATCATAATAACGCAAGGCAATAGCTGCCGCTTCTTTTAAATTATTATGATCAATATAGTTAATTGCCTCTTTTAAATGCTTCCCCCCAAGCCGTTTTTTAATTTTTTGGAAGGCTTCCTTCAGTTCTTCCAGGTTGGTAGTCCCATATATTTGTACCAGGTGATCCAGGCGATTATTAAGGGGTACTTCGATATTGACGAGTGGCGCGTTTTTCATTTGCTTCCAAAAACCTTCCGGAAGGTAGATCTTTCCAATTCCTCTACTTTCATTTTCTACCCAAACGGGCTTAGAGCAATCTAATTGCAGCAATAGCTCAAACAACGTATTCTCAAATTGTTCAACTGTAGGTTGTGTATATTCTCCGATAGTTCCGAAAGCAGAGCCTTTATGGTTAGCCAATCCTTCCAGATCGATAATTTGCTGGCCTTTTTTTTCCAAAAACTCAAGAATCACGGATTTACCGCTTCCCGTTTTACCGCCAAGCATGATAAGCTGCAGCGGTAAAGATCCGAATTGTTGCAAAATATAGGTGCGATAGGCTTTATATCCTCCCTCTAATACAGCTACATCGAACCCAGCCTGATCGAGTAGCCAGGCCATACTGCCGCTTCGTTTTCCACCCCGCCAGCAATGGATAGCAATTTTTTTTCGGGGAGCCAATTCATTGGCTTTCTTAACAAAGAAAGTCATATTCGGTCCGACAAGTTCCAGCCCTTTCAAGAAAGCTTCTTCAGGGCCATCTTTTTTAAAACAAGTACCCACGATCGCTCTTTCTTCATTTGAAAACAGGGGTAGGTTTTTTGCCCCCGGGATATGTCCCTTCTCAAATTCGGCCGGTGTCCTGACATCCAATAGTTGGAACCGGTCTTTTACTTCCCACAGATTTTCACAAACAAATCTTTGCACTCCCATTATTATAAAAGCAATTTTGGTTGGCCGATTAAGTAGTAAGGCAAAAAAATTGGAAGAATAAATTTTTTTAGTTCGGAAGATAGTTCCAGCATATAATGAAGGACTTAGCCTTCATTATTACAGTAAAGGCAAACAGTTCTTTACTGTAATCTCCAAGTATTCAATTGTTTAGTCAATATCTTTCGAACAAAATTATTCTACAAGCAATTTTGATTTGCCGCTTAATCTTCAGTACTTTTAGCAATCTATTGCGTTTTTTGAAAAACACAAGTCATTTATAAACATTTGAACAACCAAAGAGGTTGTGAGTAAGTATTTTATAACACAAGTGCACCAAAAAAAACATATGAAATATCATAATATTCCATTTAAAGAATTAGACCAACTTTCCAGAAGAGATAAAGCCTATGCTCAGTTAGACCCCAACCTGCTTTCCTTTATTAAACATCCTCCCAGCATTCAAAATATTGCTTCCGTTATCAAAGAACGAATAGACAACCCCATTACGGACCGCAAATTATTAAAGTCGTACCTGATAGAACAATACCAGCGTTTTGAGCTGAGTCCGGCAACAGAAAAGAATGTCCTGGCATTAGAAGAAGAAAATACCTTTACCGTAACAACTGCTCATCAGCCATCTTTGGTGACTGGTCCGTTATACTTCATTATTAAGATCGTATCTACCCTTAATTTGGCTAAACTATTAAAAGAGCATTATCCGGATTATCAATTTGTTCCTGTCTTTGTTTTGGGAGAAGAAGATCATGACTTCGAGGAGATTAACCATTTTCACCTGTTTGGAAATGAATTGGTTTGGCAAAATGAGGAAAGCGGTTCCGTTGGAAGGATGTCGACCAAAACGCTCCAACCTGTTTTGGAGGAATTAAAGGAGATTCTCAGTAACTCCGAAACGGCTGAGCAAATTTATCAGGTTATACACCATTCCTATACTCATTTTGAAACCTATGGAGATGCTACCTTTAATTTGGTTAATTCATTATTTAAAGATGATGGTCTAGTTATCCTTAAAATGGGTGACCAGCGGCTTAAGGATCGATTTGCGGCAATCATGAAAGATGAATTGATCAATTCACCTTCCCACACCATTGTCAGCAATACGATCAATAAGCTAGAACAAGCGGGGTTTAAGGCCCAGGCGACGCCGCGGGAGATCAACTTGTTTTATCTCCGGGATCAATTGCGGGCAAGGATTGAACGGCAGGGTGATCATTTTGAGGTGGTGGGAACAGATTTGAAATTTTCGCGTCAGGAAATGCTTGCAGAAGTAGACCATCATCCAGAACGTTTCAGCCCGAATGTCACCTTAAGAGCTTTATATCAGGAGCTCATCTTACCCAATCTGGTTTATGTAGGCGGCGGCGGAGAATTGGCCTATTGGATGGAGCGAAAGAAGCAGTTTAGCCATTACAATATTCCGTTTCCCATGTTGCTCAGGAGAAATTCCCTTTTATGGATCGATAAAGGAAATGCCAAGAAGATGGAGAAAAATGGTTTGGATGTAAAAGACCTTTTCAAACCGACAGACTTAATCATTAAGGAATATGTTAAAGAAAATGCTTCCAATGAACTTTCGCTAAAAGAGGAAAAAAAGCAGATCGCAGCTATATTTGACGGTGTCGGCCAGCAGGCCAAAAAGATCGATCCGACACTATTCAAAACCGTGATGGCTGAAAAAGCCACTGCTATGAAGGGCTTGGGACAAATAGAAGGCAAACTGACAAAAGCCGAAAAAAATAATCACGAAATCGCAATCGGTCAGATCAATAGTGTCAAAGAAAAGCTTTTCCCGGAAGGCAATCTACAGGAAAGACACGATAATTTCCTCAATTTCTACCTCCGCTACGGAGATACTTTTTTTAAGGTCTTAAAAGATATCTGCTCCCCTTTCAACAAGGATTTTTTGGTGGTGGTAGATTATTAGCAATGTGCAATGAGCAATGGGGAATGAGGAGTGGGTGGTGAATAATTAGTAATTAATAATTAATAGTTAATAGTTGAGGGGTGTTTGGTAGGTCTAATAGGGACAAGATGTGAGTAGCAATGAGTAGTTAGTAATTCTCGGGAAAAGGTTGGTGCAGCGCACCAAAATATTCGTATCAAAACAGTATAACACGATTTGAAGGGTGCAGCGCACCTGAATATTAAATGTTAGGAATATGCAATATTAATACTTAGTAAAAAAAGTTAATTGAGTTTAATAGTTAATTAAGTGAAGGAATAAATTGCTGTTTTACAGTAATTTATTTCATAACTAATTAACTTAATTTACTTAATCAACTTAGTTGACAAAGTATTAATTACTAATTATTCACTACCCACTACTAACTACTAACTACCCACTACTAACCACTACTACCATTTGTTGTTTCCAGGTTTTTAGAGAAGAAATACAGAAGGTCTGAAATTTTATTTTTCAGTTCTTTACGGTCGACAATGAAGTCCAGAAAGCCGTTATCCAGGAGGAATTCGGCAGATTGGAAGCCTTCCGGTAAATCTTTTTTGATGGTTTCTTTGATCACTCTGGGGCCGGCGAAGCCGATCAGGGCTTCTGGCTCAGAAAAGTTAATATCGCCGAGCATGGCGAAGGAGGCCGTCACCCCGCCAGTAGTCGGATCGGTGAGCATGGAGAAATAAGGGATGCCTTCCTTGGACAGTTGCGATAATTTAGCGGAAGTTTTGGCCATCTGCATGAGGGAAAAGGCAGATTCCATCATGCGGGCTCCGCCAGATTTTGAAATGATCAAAAACGGAACTTTATTTTCGCGGCAGTAATCGATGGCGAGCGCTATTTTCTCTCCTACCACAGATCCCATAGATCCTCCGATAAAACTAAAGTCCATCGCGGCGATAACCAGAGGTCTTCTATTCACCTTCCCGTGGGCTACTGAGATGGCTTCTAACAACCCGGTTTTTTTCTGGGCAGCTTCTAACCGATCGGAGTAGGGTTTCAGGTCGTTGAACTTCAGAAAATCTACAGAGGAATACTCATCGAATAACTCCGTAAATTTGCCGTCAAAGATCAAGTCGAAATAATCGTGAGAGCCGATTCGAACGTGATAGTTACATTTTGGGCATTTGTGGAAATTCTCGCGCAGTTCTTTCATCGTACTCGCTTCCTTGCACTGTTTACACTTGTACCACAACCCGTCAGGAGCTTCTTTCTTTTCTTTGGTGGAGGTTATGATGCCATTCTTTAATCGTTTAAACCAACCCATATAATTTCATTTTAGACTTTCCCAATTTTTAATCAAAATTATAAATCAATTGGCAATTAAAAAACCGAATTGTCTATTCCAGCTAGAAAGACGATTCGAAAACCTGTTTAAACAGCTAATAATCAGCTATTTATTTCATAAAAAGAGTTTTATTATTTTTAAATTAAACAGCAAGAATTTATTAAATGAGTAAAATTTAATATCAGCAAACCAAATTTAAAAAGCCTATAAAAGCAGCAGGGGCTGCCTAAAACGAATTAGGTCAGCCCCTGTTGGAAAAAAATATTTCTTTTGGGTGATGGGATGTTAATAGTGTGAATGCTATCGATGTCTTTTCTTAATGAAATTGATCTTGCCATCGTCGCCATAGAGTTTTTTCGACATTTTGTTGTAGGCGAGGGCAGCTTCTTCAGGTGTGTCGTACATGCCTATATGTACGGATTTTCGATCTACAGAAATAACTGCGCGGTATCGGTTGTTTTCCTTGTAAACGCCTGTGTATCCGCATTTACTACTTGTCTTTCGTTTTCTGCTGGCAACGGATCGAGAGCGCCAGACCAGATTTTCCAGTCTACAATCCAGCTTGTTACCGTTTTTAGCACCGACGAGGTTATTAGAAGAAGATTTCTCCTTCGTCAGAAATTTTTCGGCAACCAGCTTGTGTAAATAAATCGTTTCTGTTTTGTAGCCTCCATCGGCCTTTTTCCATGTTTTTTGAAACACGGCACAGCCGCTGGAGTGTTTTCTCAGATTATTTACGAAATCCACTTTGACCAGGTAAGGGTCAGAAGTCAGATATTCATAAACGTCATCATCGAGTAAGACTGCATCTTCGGCATTTTTAAGTTTTACTTTGTAAAGCACGCTTAGAATAGTTTAATTAAACAATTTGTTGTGTCAGAATTGGAGGTTTTTTGAAGTGCAGAGCAGATGATAGGAATAAACATTCCAGTTAGTCTAGTTACTATGTGTTTTAGTTATGAACTGATCTTTCGCAAGCGAAAGATTTGTAAAATTGCAAAATATTATTAAGGTT
>CAZHOV010000222.1:0-7359 GCA_964534315.1 uncultured Saprospiraceae bacterium
GACGAGTACCTTTTCAAGATTTTAGCAGGTTAAGGCTTACTTTGCGATTGCCCTGGGGCACATGCAATTAATTGTCTCAAAGGGTACGGCTTATTCTTCTTTTTCCTCAGATAAGGCACTTAGATAAACGGCACCGACAACTTCCCGGGGCTGCGCCTGCAACGCCAGGGAGTCATACCAGTGGAAAAGCAGGTTCCATTCCCGGCCACCACTCGCGTGCGAAAATGGTTGAAAGTGGTTTTGCCGGTTGTTGAAGTTATTTTCCGGGTTGTTGACCATATTCTTGCCAAAGCGACCAGTGCTTATCAGTTCTCTTTTCCAGGCTGGCACATCATCCGCAGGGTAGAGCAGTGTTTCTTTTCCTTTGATGTAATGCAGCTCGTGCACTTCGTTAAAAGAGCGAAAAGTATAGCCTTTCGGTAATTTGCCGGATAAGTCCAGTATCCAGTGGCCATCTTCTGCTTTGAGCCAGCGGCCTTTTAGGGTGAGGCCTTTGTGAGAAGCAGGGGGTAACGATCCCTTTTTCGCCAGTATTCGTGGAATTTTAGCCGTTGTTTTGGCAAATGGCTCATCAATCGTTTCCGTCAGGCAGTACTGCTGCTGGAAATTGGCGTACGCCATATTGATCCGCACGGAAGACTTGCTCCGGGCCGTCACCTTTTGCTCCAGTTGCTCCAGGGTTTTTTCGGTCTCGCAGCGGCAGATCATCCGGTGCCCCTTTTGATTGACACCATAGAATACTTCCTCCAGGAAAGTCGCTTCCCCGCCGTCAAACGCGACCTCGTAGTACCAGCTCACCTTCGACTGCTCCCCGGTAAAGGGCATCCGCATGACGGAATCTTTTTGGAGGTAATAGGGTTGATACTGCCGGGCTTTTTGAAGAAAGACCTGAAAACTGCTGGTTTGGGCGGACAGTACGGAAAAGCCGCCCAATATTGACAACATACTCAATAAGCCCGGGATCAAGTGTTTTGTGTTTTTCATTATTCTTAGGTTACACGAGTTTAAAACTCCTGGACTTCTATGCCGAACAAGAAATCCGGGAACACTCTACTCTGTACAGTCAGGTCCACCACGTCCACTTCAATGGGATCAGATTCAAATTCCTCCTGTTCCAGCGAAACGGGTGCCGTGATGTAATACTTGTCATCGCACTGGGCGTAAGTCGTGGAATGCAGTACGCCTCCATCCTGGAAGAGATTAACACCTTCAATAGCCACCAGCTCATTCTGGGTAAAGGTCTCGTCCTGGCTGATAGACACGAGCGTGGACGCTATTTCCATACTCAAAAGCTGATGGCGCATCGCAAGTAACTGATCGGTACCGGCCCGATACTCTAGCCCGGTGTATACGACCGGTATGTCTGGATCCGGCTCGGGCTCCAGCAGGACGTGAGTGACCGCATTGATGTCCGTATGATATTCAAACAAACTAGTACCGGCAACAAAAAGCACTTTGTCGTTTCCATTGGAGACAGAGAAAGCCACTGGGTTGACGGTCTGTGAGTTGACCGCAACACTGCCGTTAAAAATTGTAGCAGGCTGCCCGTTGGTTTGGTTGATCTCCAAGATAGCATACTGAAGGACCTGCTCATCGTACACCAGATTGATGGCATAGAGTGTACCCTGATGATAAACCGGGGCGGCGTAGGGCAACTCTGTTGGCAGGTAAGATGGTGGGAACGAGCCATCTGTACTACTTTTTACAAGCGGATAAGGGTCCCTGAGTCATATTGGACGCCATAGAAGTACGTATTTTCGGCCGGGTTAAGGGTGGAAAACTGGAAAGGAAAGGCCTCGCCGGATTGTATAGTTCCGTCGTTGATGGGCTCCAACTGCGTGAATGATATAAGGTCCAGCGGTGCTTTATCGGACCGGTCCAGGAAGAAGTTGCCTAACATATTTTCAACTACTTCTGCTCGCATAGCCAAAAGGAAGCCCTCGCAGTTGTTTACCGGCTCTCCGGTGCAAGCACAGTTGGCATCCACCATATCATTTTCTGTATCCGGGTTGCCGTCATCGCAGGGGTCGCCAATATTGAGCATCAGCTGCGGGCAGTCGAAGTCCGTTACACCAACACATTCGCAATTGCCATTGACTGTATCCCCGGTGGTATTCGGATCGTTGTCATCGCAGGCGTCGCCGATGTTAGCCATGAGTTCGGGACAATCGAAAGCATCAGGGCCTTCAAGTTCGGTGATCGTACAATCCTCGCAAGCCTGAAAAGACAAAATGCTTACGAGAAGAAAAAATATATGATGTTTCATGATTTGGTTTGTTACATTTAGTGAATGCTGATCTTTTCTAACTGGCCTCCGTTGGAATCAAATTGCAGTTGTCTGCCCTCGATTTGTAAATGATTCAAAAAAAGAGGTATATCCGACTCGAATCCTCCGGAGATATTTACGCGATAGATGTACTTTGCTGTTTCCAGGAAAAATAAATCTGTCCGACCCATTCTTCGTAGCAAGGTCACTCCAAGTCAAAAGAAACTTCGATAGGATACCTTCTTGTATACTCCTCCAGTTCATAATACTCAATAGTAATTTTCGTAGGACCACTGTGCGTTTTATTGATTACGATAAACCTGCTGTCCAAATTTAAGTTACCATAATCTTTGCCATCGGCAATGCTTACCAACTGTCCCGCAGCATCATATACCTTTATTGATGAGATGTGTATCTTATCAGAGTAGTCATATTTACCATACTTAATAAAGCTATTTCCATCTTTATCTGATTCACCCCAACTTCCATTCGTAAAAGTTAAAATTTCGTCGCCCAGTTCTAAGTCAATTTGTCTTGGAACAGCAGCAAAATCATAGCTTTTTCGTTTCGGCACTTCATTGCTTTTATGCCCCAAAAGAGCTACCTCTACCTCGCCCTGCATAACATTAGTTGCGGGCTCAACGTATTGAATAATAGAGAATGAAACTGGTTGTTTCGTTCTATCCGCGTACGACTCTAGCTGATTCTCTCTGTTTACGTCATTTTTATGGTCGAAAGCATATCTCTTAGTAGAATATTTCAGATACTGCAGCCTATCGGAAAACGCAGATTTGTGCTTCGTCACCAAGTCGTTTTGAACACCATCTTTTAGTGACAGCACCTTTGACTTTTCAGTTAGTACATTTAAAAAAGTAACATCCTTTTCTTTGGGAACACGAAAGTTCGCGGTAATTCCTTGCCTGGTAAACAAATAATCAATATTTGACCACAAAACGCTGTAAGCGTTTAATGTCAATGGGTTAAGCGTGCTTCTGGAAAAGCCTTTCCCTCCGGATAAACTAATGGTTTCTTGAAAAGGCAGGACAGTAATATCCCCCGAAGGTGGGTATGATCCATCATCAATGTTCAGCTTCCCCGTAATGCCGATAAAATCAACATCGCGAGGTAATTTTTCAATGCTAATGTCTATTTCGCATTCCAATAGGGAATCATTTCCCCATATTTCATCTCTACTTATTTTATGATTGACTTCCAAAACATGCTCGTCATTACCCAAGACTTGAAGTTCCGAAACACTTAAGCTGGTATTAACCGGAGCAAAGAGTTCAAATTTTATTGAGGCCTTAGCAGCATTATCCGAGTTATTATTTGAATGGATCTCATAGTGTTGCAACTTTAACTCATTAACCTTTAACGTATTGAGTATTGGCCTGTCCAATGCTACATCTACGGGGATATACATGGATTCAGGAAGTATGGTTACCATCTCCATATACAATGCCTCTTTTTCAGCTAGTTCAATTTCCTGGATAAGCTGCTGTTCGTCATTTTGTACGGTAGCTACCACCGTTTGCTCTTGTGAGGATAGGTTGAATTTCGTCAATCTTATGGTAGACCATTTTTTGCCATCTGAGTCACCTATTGAAAGGCTACCTTCATTTTCAACTTCGTCATTTCTATTCAAGCTAAAGTTATCTTTTGTTTTGACCAATAAAATCTTACTCGGTTTATAAAATGGAAGTTGAACCTGGATGGTCGTATCTTTTCCTTTGTCCACCATCACCTCTACGGCTCCTTTAATGCTTACACCGTTTTCTGTACCTTTTAAGTTTTCATCAATACTGATGACAATTCCTACGTCTTTGCCTTCGTCCAAATATTTATTTTCCCCGAAGACCGTTTGATGAAGCCGATTTGAAGAGGATGGAATAATACTTCCGGTAAAATATCCCGTAGAAACTAACGACTTCTTCCATTCAGGACTGCTATGCGGTGGATAGAGCAGCTTTCCATCCAACGTTTTTATTGACCGTAACCTATGCTTCTTACCTACCCCGATAAAATTGATGTTCTCATCAGAAATACTACCTTCTAAATATATTGTAGACCTTCCATTCACTACGTATAATTCGCTCGATAATGCAATATCTAACTCCTCCGATTTTATCTGTTGTTTAAACTTCCCAGTAAGTAATTCGGATAGGATAGGTCTGTCATATTTAGGAGTAAGTGGCAAAGTTTCATATAAGCAATTTTTTGCTTGAAAATTCATATCACCTAGACCTATACTAAAACTACCTTGCTTTATTTTTTTTGAAGCTTCGTATTGGGATTCCAAAAAAGGAATCATCTCTGACCTACTACATTTACACATCAACCTGCTACCGCTGTTTTCACCTAATGAGTATTCTGCTAAATAAACACCCTCATCAGTCTCAGCATCCCACAACATCTCTAAATGAGCTTGAACTCTAGAGCTTTTGCCTAATATTGGCAAAGTCATAATTCTGTCCATTTCTACATATACAGACGCTCAATTTATGGCTTTTTCGTAAAATTCATTTTCATTGCTTACGGGTGGCTGTGCACAGCCAAAGTGCATGAACAAAAGACTAAGGATTAAGGTATGTAGATGTTTCATCGTGCTGATTTTTGGCCAAAAGGGCTAATTTTTCATTTTTTGAATCAAGTTTCGGAAATAAGCGGAATCGTACTGACGTGCCCCTTCACTCGCCATACGGATAGCCTCTTCCCGGTCACCGTTAAGAAAATGGGCGGTCGCCAGATTATACAGGACCCTTTCCTTCTCTTTATTTGAATAAGCGTTCCTATTTCTCGCATACGTTCGCACAACGAGATCATACCGTTTATTTTTAAAATACTCCGCCGTTCTCTTGATATCATCATGCCCTTTTTTATAGTACATCCAGTTGGATTGCATTTTGGTGGGGGACAAATCCCGGATCAGGGCATCTGCTGTTTCGTATTTCATTTTATCAGGATCCGGTACACTCGTGGTGTCAAATTTGACATTCAGTCCCTGCCGGGATAAGGCTTCTGCCTCAAGGTTATCTTCTATTTGATAGGGCAACTCCAGCAGTACTTTGCCGCTCTTTACCTCATACAGTCTCCAGAATGCTTTACAGGTGGTGGTTCTTGACCCTTTTACCGCATCGACATAATAGTCTTTGCCCTGCTCATCCAATTGATGCTTTTCGTAGGAGTTATAGGTGCGGTTTTCCGTATGGTGTAACTGCTCTAAACAAAACAAGCCATCGTATCCCGCTCCGTATTGTCGCACCTCCGCTGCAGCAAATCGATCCGCCCGCTCTCCGGATCTGGAGTCCCGAACGGTTTTGTTGTGCGCCTGCGCCCTGATTGGCATTTTATTGACCACGTACCGGATAATCTCCTTGTGGCCAGCATCGAGAATTACACCGGAAGATAACCGCTGGCCCAAATCACGTTCCAAAGACCTGTTGAATAGTATCACCGACTGAATATTATCCGGAAATTCAATCTTGGGCGGTACAACTTCGTCCGTAACCGTTAGGTAGGATACGGAGCAGGAAGTGGTCATTATTATGGTGATCAGAAAGGTTATTATTCTTAAGTGTTTCATTGTTTTAAAGCTGATTTTGAGGTTTCTTCCCAAAAGAAAAGTTGTTATGCTCTGTGAGATAGAATGGCTTCGGGTGGCTGTTGAATGAGCCACCCGAAGCTTATACATCTATTGTTTTACCACCCGCTTTATGGCCTGATAGCCATTTGCGGTGGTCAACTGTATGAGGTAAATGCCGGCTGGCAGCTGTTCCAGCCCGACTGAAGCCTGCTTTGCCGTACGGTCGATGTCGAAAGCACTCAGCTCTGATCCGTTGATATCGCGGAGTATACCATGGACAAAGTACCCGGATTCGTCCCATTCCATAAAGAAGCGGTTCGAGGTGGGGTTAGGATAAACGATGAAATCACTTGAATCACTTGCACTAGCTTCCTCAGTGGCATTGGGCATTGCCAGCCTCAGGCATACATCATCCAGAGCTACATAAGCCCCCGGTTGTACCCCATCCGTTCGGGTGAAGAACAGTGCATTCACGCCGCTGGCAGGAAACAGAGGGTCACTGCTGTCAATCATGTTAGTGTAGGTCTGGAAACCATTACTGCAAGTCGTCGTCAACGGATGGATAACCGCTTCCCAGCTGTCGGCAAAGAGGTTGTCGTTGGTCGGCGAAGTACCGCTGGTAATCGCTGAGCCGCCATTGATGCTGCCATTAGCCACGTATACACTCATAGACCCCGGGGAAGCCGGAGTAAATAGGCAAGCGACTTTTAATGTTAGCTCGTAAACGCCGCTATTAGGCGGTATGGTAGTGTTTAGCTCATTGAGTACGCCTTCCCGGAATTCGTCTCCGCCCTGTATCCTGGACCAAAATCCGGCAAACTGTCCCTGTGAAGCAGGGATTGGAGCCTGAAGTGAGGGGGGAACCCCGGTTATGTTACTGTAAAAATCTGCACTGCTGAAGGTTGTCCCCGCATTGCTCCAGATTCCACCCCAATTGAGGGCATTGGTGATATCTTCGTCCCCAGCTGTGGCCATGCCGGTTTCGAAGTCGCCATTCTGGACGATATTATCTTCGCAGGTAGGCGGGCAACTGCCGCACTGCAGCAAAGTATACACATCCGATTGAATACAAGTGGTGGCGCCATTCGTGCAAGTGACCTCAAACGTAAAGGGCCCCATCCAAAGTGGATCGACGGTCAGGTTTGTCCCCGTTTCGCCCGGTATAAGTACACCGTTGTCGTACCATTGGTAGGTACAGTTGAAACCAGGAATGGGATACAATACATTACCATCCAAGGTCACTGTCTCACAATTACAGCGGTAGCAGGGGCCTGTGACGAAAACCTCCATCGGCGGTTCCAGTACAATCACATCGCTCTTCTCGCGCTGCGGGCAGCAGTCGCTTTCAACGATACAGTAGTAATTGCCGGCTAGCCCTACGCCGGCGGGAGGCGTGTAGGTGTACATTGCCGTAGCGCTGGTATGGGTAGAGGTATGAATGAGATTTATACCCTGATACCAATAAATGGTGTACGTACAGCCCGCTGGAGCTGGCGATGGATCAAAATCC
>CAZHOV010000223.1:0-7264 GCA_964534315.1 uncultured Saprospiraceae bacterium
ATCAAATTCAAGAGTTCTTACAACAAATGCTTGAATAGTTTTCCGTAGTTTTCAAAAACTAATATTGCTTTATGCCTAAAGTTCGTTACTTAAAGGTGCGTTTTGCACAGTGTATTTTTCCATATGACATTCCGAAATTCCGGGCGGCAGTGATTGAAAAGACGGAGCGGATTGCTTCCCTGTTTCACAATCACAAGAACGACCAGGAAGTCATTTATCGTTATCCCCTTATACAATATAAAGTTACCCACCGTAAGGCCAGCATCATCTGTCTGGATGCCGGCACCGACGATATTCACCATTTATTGCAGCATCGCGATATGAATCTCCGTATTGGCGATCGCACGGAAACTTTTGAGGTAGAAGATATTGATTTGCACTACCATCAGGTACAAACCTGGGACTCCACCTTTGATTACAGCCTGCTCAACTGGCTGGCCCTCAACAAGAAGCACTACGAGCGCTGGATGGAGCTGGAGGGTGACGACGCTGCCCAGATCGATCTGTTGCGCAGTATTCTGCTAGGCAATATCCTGGCCTTTGCTAAGGGGATCGACTGGTACGTAGAGGATCGCATACAGGTAGAGATCACCAGGATCAAAAGCATTAAACCCCTCACCTTCAAGCGTCGCGAGTTGCTGGCGTTCAATCTCAACTTCCGCACCAACGTATCCCTACCCGATTATGTGGGACTGGGCAAGGGGAGTAGTGTAGGGTTTGGGGTGGTGAAACGGTTTGGAAAATAAAAAAGAAAAATAATAGATATGGAAACCATAACATTTCACTGTAAGGTTATTACGCCGATGTTTTTGGCGGGGGCGGACGGCAGAACGCCGGAACTACGGGCACCGAGTATTAAGGGAGCGATGCGGTTTTGGTGGCGGGCGATGAATGGGCATTTGGTGAAGAAGGATGAGAATGGGCATTGGGATTATTCGAATTTGAAAGAGGAAGAGGTGAAGATTTTTGGGGATACGAAACGTAGAAGCAGTTTCAATATCGCGGTCGAAGAAGTCTCTATCATGGAAAAATTTGAATTTGATACTCAGTTTAGTAAAGAGATTCAGTACTTCCAGTATTCACTGGTTCACCACAATGAAAGAAAAGGTATAAAGCCAGGGTTTAGGTTTAATATTCACATATCTACATTTAACCAAGAGGCCTTAAAAGAAGCAGCCTATCTTTTATGGATTTTGACACACTATGGAGGATTAGGTACCAGAGTGCGCAGAGGTGCCGGAGCATTTTCAATAGGAGCTGAGTACGATAAAGATAAAGTTAAGGGTATGGAGTTCCTAGATGAAACACCATTGTCCATCGGCTTACCAAGAGCATCAAAAAATGAGAATGCACAAAATTACAGTAGCATTTACTCAGGAACATCAGGGTTTATTCATAGACTTGGTTTTTCGACTTGGGAAGAAGCAATGAAGGATATTGCAGCACGCATGATGGAAATTAGAGACGGTGATACAATTAAAGAATTGCGGAATGATAGAAGTTGGAATTCTGTATTTTCCCAAAATGAGCTTAACAAAAAAGCGGCCTTTGGTTTACCTGTCAAAGTTAGGAATGAAAGTAAGCTTGTTAATTTGATGAATAAAAATGAGAAAGGACAGCAAGAAGAAGCAAGAAGGGCATCTCCTATTTATATATCTATTACAAAAATAGGAAGAACTTATCATTGGGTAGCTCTTTTCTTAGAGGGTAAATTTATGCCTGAAGATTCAAAAATCGTCTTTAAAGATAAAGAGTGGTCAAAAGAGGATAACAGTCTATTGTTGGAGTTCAAAAAGAAACTGGAATCTGCTTCCAATGATGCATTTTTCTCTGATGAAGAATCCAGTGTAAAGAAAATCAAAATCTCATGAAGCACCTATTTCTTTTCACCGTAACGCCGGTGCAGTCCTTTATTGCTGAAGCTCGAAAAGTGCGAGATTTAGCGGCAGGAAGCCAAATGCTTTCTCATTTTATCGATCAAGCCATTCAGTATTTAATCCAGCATGGGTATAGCAAGGAAGAAAATGGGGACATTATTTTTCCATCCGTAGATTTGGAAAACAAGCCCAACCGATTTCTAGCATTCATTAATGCTGAAGACCCCCAAAAAGTAGGGGAAGACCTGGAGCGGTATGTCCGAGAAGAGATTTTTCTGACAAATGCTCGCAAACAACTAAAAAGATATTATCCTGAACATCTGGAAAATGCCTTAAACCAACTAAAAGACTTCCTCAAAGTCTACTGGGTTGCTATTCCGTATTCGGGTGATTATGTAAAAGACAATCAACAGGTTGAGCGCTTACTTGGGGGAGTCAAGAACTTCCGCGCTTTCGCGCAATTCACTGAAACGGGAAGAAAATGTTCCATTAATGGTGAGTTTAACGTAACCATCTTCAAGAGGAATGAGCCTGGAGATAATCCAAGTTGGTTGAAGTATACAGAGAATGTAGAGGTTTACGATAATGATGCAAAAGTGAATAAGAAAGAACTCTCACCAGGAGAAGGGCTTTGCACACTAAATTTTTACAAGCGCGTGTATTCACCGACAAGTAAGGCTGGTTTTGATGCTACCTGTCAGGTGGCTTATTTAGATGCAGTTCAAAAGATTGAACAAGATGATGAGGCAAATAAATGGCTTAAAGAATTGCAGAGCGATGATGAGCAATATGTCTATGATGATGCAAATATAAAAGCACAGGGAGAAGAAAAATCAAAAATCAAGAAGTGGCAAAATAAGCTAAAAAAATTTATCAATCGCGAGCAGCTAAAAGTCGCCAAGTACTATGCCGTTTTGGTCTTTGATGCAGATAAAATGGGCGAGTGGCTAGCCGGAAAAAAACTGGTAAACCCTGAAGAAGATCAGCTCAAATTTCAACAGGAATTGTCTTCGCTTTTCGGTGACTTTGCACAGTTCGCAAAAAATTATGTAGATGGCAACGGTGACTATGCAAAAAAAGGACAAACGATTTATGCAGGTGGAGATGATTATCTCGGACTCATCAATTTGAGCTATTTATTCGATGTACTGGAAATTTTGAATAGTGCGTTCGAACGGATTATCTGGACAGAAGGATTACAACCAAAATTTCGCTTTAGTCAAGACGAACCGATGACTTTTTCAGCAGGAGTGGCTGTTGCTCATTACAAGACACCGCTATCCTATGTGCTTAGTGAAGCAAGAAAAGCGGAAAAAAGAGCAAAAAGTAAGGAAGGAGGAAATCGGAAAGCAATAGCACTGACTGTTTTGAAACGCTCAGGGGAGATTCATCAATGTCAATTTAAATGGAAAGATGATGATGGAAGATTGCTCTTGAAGGACTTTGCTGTGATTGTAGATGCCTTAAATACGAAAGCTTCTTCGAATAAATTTATCACTTCATTTTCAAAGGAGTTTCGTCCGGTTACCATACCGGGTGTCAACCTTGGAATACCAATAGAGCTTATTAGTCAAGAGTTAAATCGGCTTCTGTATGAAAACAATATTCCCGAAGTAAAAGAAGCGGTTTTTCATTTACTCCAATATCTATATGCTCCTAAGCGCCAACTAGATAACTTTATTTCTCTACTTAATATTGCCGATTTTCTAGCTAGAGAGGTTGGTAAGTACCAAACGACAAGTGACTATGCAGACAGTAGCATTTAGACCATTAGATACCGTATTTTTCCGGAATGGGAAACCATTTGATATGGGTGAAGATAATTGGGCAGAAGGTCAAGTAATGCCTTTTCCAAGTGTCTTTTACGGAGCCATTAGGAGTGCTTACTTTGCAGCTCATCCAGATAAGATAAATGATATAGGAAAAAAAACTGACCCTACAGCCGATTTGCAAATAACCGGAATTTTCCTTGCCAACTCTAGGGGGATATTCATTCCTGCTCCACTAGACTTAGTGAGAGAAAAGAGTGATTCTGATGGTCGATTTTCCACTGTGAGCTTGAGAGAAAAAGAAGGGACTTCCTGTTATTCCAGCTATCCGTACGCTCTTATCCCTTATGAAGAAAGAGATGTAGTAAATCAGGCCGAATCATTTATCTCCTTGAATGTACTGCATCGTAAAATACCGGTAAATGTATATGATTCCGAGCATTTTGTTAAAAGCGAGCCTAAAATCGGCGTGGGATTGAATAATAGCACTAGAGCTGGTGAAAAAGGGAAGTTATTTCGGGTGGGCTTAATGCGTTTCAATCATAGTTACAATTTGGAGGAAAAGGAAACTAATGAATCCTATTTCGTAGTCAGCTATCAAGGCTTAGAGTCTTTCCAAGGCAACCTGATAAAGCTTGGTGCTGAAGGAAAAGTAGCAAGGATGGAAAGTACATTACCAGTGAATTTCCCTCAGCTGCCAAAGGAAGCGAAACAGTCGAAGTTCTTCAAGATGATATTACTAACACCCGGCATTTTTCGTAATGGCGATTCCCCCCAGTTAGAACGGCTTTTAAACGGGATCGAAGTTAAGTCTGTGGTGCCTTTTGTAGGTAAACCAAAAGCTATTGGGGGATGGGATATGCAAAATAATAGACCAAAAGAGATGTCAAGAGCAGTTCCCGCTGGATCTGTCTATTATTATGAAATAGAGAGTGACCATACGCTAGAAGATGTAGAAAAGGCTTTAAGCGATACCGTTTCTATCTCGGAAGATAGTCTGGAACAGTGCAAGGCAGGTTTTGGTCTTTATATATTGGCTCATTGGAATCCTAATAAGCAATAATTGTTTCTTATGGCAAAGGTAATTGTTACAACAGTCGGTACATCGATACTCACCAATTTGACGCGAAAAGCAATTAGAAAGGATATGAGATTTCATATCTTGAATGAAGACGCTGAAGATATAGTGAATGGCGAGCTAGAAGAGGAGTTCCCTGAATTACAGGAATACTGTAAAACGCTCATTTTTGCTAATGATCCGGATTTGAAAACAGTCACTTATGATGAAAATTATGAGCTAAACCTCAATGCCTCTGCAGAAGTGAAATCTATTTGTAAAATAGCTGATGGAAAACCAGCCACTGTCTATTTATTGGCTACTGATACGTTTACGTCAGATTACGCTGCCAGGCAGATAGCAGAACATTTAGACGGTAAAAATGGGTTAACGGTAATCAATAAAGGACGTATACAAAAGCTGAAAATTGATGCCCCTAAGGAGTTCGAGCAAAGTGGCTTTGAAGAGCTTATTAAGGTGCTTGATTTGATTAGACAGGAACATAAAGATGATGAAGTGATTTTGAATATTTCAGGTGGCTATAAGGCATTGATTCCCTTTTTGACGATTTATGCGCAGCTCACGTCATTATTTCTTAAATACATATATGAGAATAGTGATGAAGTGATTTCCATAGGTCAAGCCAATTTGAACTTTGATTGGGCAATGATGGAGGCGTTGAGGCCCTATTTAGTTGATAGAATAAACCCTTCAGATTTGGGTGAAAATGGAGAACAAATCATCAAGGTATTAAGGGAAAGCTATTTAATATTAGGTGACAGAGGCAATAGTGGAGAATATCTGCTCAGTCCATTAGGTAAGATGATGGTAAATAGCTTTCACGATAAAACAAATTTGAATAATAAAATATTGGGGACGTTTTTAGAATATAAATACTTTGAATATTTCATAAATAAAGGACTCAGCACCCAAATCTCTGTTTTAGGGTTTGACGTGCCGTACACTTATGAGTATTCTGAAGATCAGAATGCTTTCGTCTACGATTTTTCATCTTCGAGTATCCATCAATTTTCATCGAAGGCTGGTGATATTGATCTGATTTTAGATAATGAAAGTGAAGTCACGTTAGTTGAAATAAAAAACTTCTATACATTGCTTTCCTATCGAGAGTTGATTGGAAATTATCGTCCTAGGTACGAAAAAGATAAAGAGGACTATTACCGGAAAATAAAAGCTAAAATCGAAGCGTACTTCCATAAAAGCGGAGAATTACCTGCAAAGTTTTTATTCCTTGTTAATACCATCTTGTTTCAAAAAGACGACAAGGAATATCAAAAAGCTCCAGAGCTTTTGAAAGTCTTGAATCATTTTAAGGAATCTATTTCAAAGGATTACAAAAATAAGATTGGTTTTGAAGCCAAGGTTTGCAAGTTCAACTACATAGATAGAAAAAAACTCAAGGTTAATTATGATAAATTACTACGTGCCCCCATCGAAGAGTCTAGTTTCCATATTGTCAATCTAAGCTAAATACTGTCATCATGTATAAATCAACTCAACCACTCTATTTCATTACTGAAACCCCACTCCATGCAGGCAGCGGTAGCGACTTGGGGTATATTGACTTACCTATCCAGCGGGAACGACATACCGGCTACCCAAAGATGGAAAGCTCTGGTGTAAAAGGAGCACTCCGGCAAGCATTTGAAGCTGAAGCAAGTGAAACTGATATCCAATATTGGGAAAAGCTTCAGCGTACATTCGGTTACGATGACGATCTTCCCAAAGCTGTCAAAAAAGAGTTTGAGAATCAGAAAACCTTTGATGACAAAAAAGACTTTGCTGGTGCATTAGGCTTTTCGGATGCACGAATATTGCTGTTTCCGGTAAAATCGCTCAAAGGAATCTTTGCCTGGGTGACTTGTCACCAGGTTCTGGTGAAATTTAAAACGGAACTGGAAGAGCTTTGCGGTGAGGGAGGACTTTTTACGCTTCCAGAATCTACTGGTGTAGCTAGCGATAGACTTTACTTGAGTAGCAACACACATAAGATTCAGCTCGAAGAATATGTTTACTCCGATTTGAAAGTGAAATCAGATATCACTGAATTGGGTAATTGGTTGGCTGAAAATGTATTATCGCAATCCTTACCATACTGGCAGGAGAAGATCAGGGGAAATCTGATCGTTTTGCCAGACGATGACTTCACTGATTTCTTACAGTTTTCTACGGAAGTGCATACCCGCATCAAAATTGATAATGAAACGGGGACTGTAAAAGACGGCGCTCTTTTCACTCAAGAATATCTGCCTTCGGAAACAGTAATGTACAGCCTGGCTATGTTTGCTCCGGAATTTAAAAATAATGGAATGACATTAGATGCAGTCAAGCAATTTTTCAATAACAACAAGCCGGATTACTTCCAAATGGGAGGTAATTCATCTATTGGGAAAGGCATCATTCGACTCACCTCTAAAAATGGCAAAGCATGAGTACCAGGCGAAGTATAGAAAAAGAGCGGATGAGTTTTGCATTCAATTTTGTCAATGATTCTGGGAATAGAATTTCTGATAAGACTAAGGCAAAAAAATTTGAAGCTT
>CAZHOV010000224.1:0-7221 GCA_964534315.1 uncultured Saprospiraceae bacterium
AAATAGTAATCCTTGAATGCCCTTGTGGCTGAAAGGAATATTATTTTGAAATTCTATTTTTCACAATTTTTGTTACAGAACCAAAAAAATAACATTGACTAATGACTGCAAGAGATTATATCCAAGCCCTCCCGAATAATGTTACTAAAGAAGCGCTCGAAGGTAAGCAAACCCGTTTCCATTTCGATATCTCCGGCGATGGAGGCGGCCAATATACAGTAGCTATTGATAATGGCGAAATCGAAGTCCAGGAAGGACTTTCCGGCGATCCGAAATGTGTGGTCAAAGCCAAAGATAAGGATCTGGTGGGCGTCATCAAAGGAACCCTCAATCCCATGATGGCCGTGATGATGGGGAAACTGAAGATCAGTAACCTCAATGAAATGATGGCTTATGCTAAAATTTTTAATATAACATAACAAGCTAAGAAAGTATATTTCCCAATCCCCTGTTTCTCACAGATTAAAGAATTAATTATATTTCCGGTACGATTATTGGATATACATCTGAAAATTCGTAATTCAATTAATTATGCCCAGGGGATTTCCTTTTTATAAACAACTCGATCAAATGGACTGCGGGGCAAGCTGCTTGCGCATGATAGCCCGGCACTACAAAAAGTTCTTTCCCTTAGATTATCTAAGAGAATTAACCTATCAGGATCGTGAAGGCGTCTCTCTAAAAGGCATCAGCGATGCTGCCGAACATATTGGTTTTCATACGCTTGCCGTAAAAATCTCCTACCAACGACTACTTAAAGATATTCCCATTCCCTGCATCGCCCACTGGCGTCAAGACCATTTTGTGGTGGTTTATAAAGTTACCAAATCCCACGTCTGGATAGCTGATCCTGCTGCCGGAAAATTCAAGATTACCAAGAGGGAATTCTTGGAGGGGTGGATCAGCGACCACCAGGAAGGAGAAGATGTGGGCGTCCTGCTGCTGCTGGAACCAACACCTGAATTTTACGAAAAAGAAGATGCCAAGATCAACAAAGGCGGATTTAAATACCTTTTTGCCTACTTCCGCAAATATTCCAAACTGATCTTTCAACTAGTCTTAAGTCTGCTCATCGGTAGTTTGCTGCAACTGGTCCTTCCGTTCTTGATGCAGGCAATGGTCGACTATGGCATCAATAAACAGGATTTTAATTTTGTCTGGCTGGTGGTTATCGCACAGATCATCCTCTACATTAGTCAAACCTCCGTGGAGCTGATTCGTAGCTGGATCCTGCTGCATATTGGGTCCAGAGTTAATATCAACCTGATATCCGACTTTCTACTCAAGCTCATGCGCCTGCCTCTCCGTTTTTTTGAAACAAAACTAACCGGCGACCTGCTCCAAAGGATCATCGATAATCAACGAATCGAACAATTTTTGACTTCTACCTCTCTGATGACCTTCTTTTCACTTTTTAACTTTGTGGTCTTTGGGATTGTACTGTTTATTTACAACACCCTGATCTTTGGTGTATTTGTACTAGGAACTTTGCTATACCTGGGTTGGGTAACCCTTTTTATGCGAAAGAGAAGAGAGTTGGATTTCAAACGGTTTGACCAGGAAGCTGAAAATCAGAATAAGATCATCCAATTGATTGAAGGTATTCAGGATATCAAAATTCATAATGCTGAAAAGAGCCTGCGCTGGAGCTGGGAACGGACTCAGGCCAAATTATTTAGGATCAAGCTCCAATACCTGCAAATCGATCAGGGACAAACAACCGGAGCCCGGTTTATCAACGAACTTAAAAATATAATCATCTCTTTCCTGGCTGCTAAAGCAGTGATCGACGGTCAGATGACTTTGGGTATGATGCTGGCGGTGTTGTACATTATTGGCCAGCTAAACGCTCCGGTCGAACAAATTTTGCGATTTATTCAATCAGCCCAAAATGCCAAGATCAGTCTGGAGCGACTCAATGAAATCCATATTAATAATAAAGAAGAAAGTATTGAAGGGAAGATCTCCATCCTTCCTCAAAGCGGTGATCTCTGGCTAGAGAATGTAAGCTTTCAATATAGCGGCCCCAATTCGCCTCAGGTATTGAAGAATCTCAACCTATACATCCCGGAAGGGAAGACAACAGCCATTGTTGGTACGAGTGGGAGCGGAAAAACGACCCTCATTAAGCTACTCCTTAATTATTACAATCCCACTTCAGGAACCATCAAACTGGGAGATTTTAATCTGTCGAATATTCAGCATAAAATATGGAGGTCAAAGTGCGGAGTAGTGCTTCAGGATAGTTACATCTTTTATGATACCATCGCCAAAAATATCGCGTTAGGAGAAGAGATCATCGACAAAAAGAAACTGATGCATGCGACTAAGGTGGCCAATATTCAATCGTTCGTAGATACCTTGCCGCTGGGCTTCAATACCAAAGTAGGTAAAAACGGGGTCGGATTGAGTCAGGGTCAAAAGCAGCGTATCCTGATTGCCCGGGCCATATACAAAAATCCCGATTACATCTTTTTCGACGAAGCCACCAACGCCCTGGACGCCTACAACGAAATGATGATCATGGATAATCTCCAGGAATTTTTTGATCAAAAGACGGTGATCATTGTAGCGCACCGTCTCAGCACGGTAAAAAATGCAGACAATATTATTGTCCTGGAAAGCGGCGAGATCATCGAGCAAGGCTCCCATGCTGATCTGACAAAACAAAAGGGCGCCTATTATTATTTAGTTAAAAATCAATTGGAACTAGGGGTTTGAGCAATGAGGAATGAGCAATGAGGAATGAGCAATGAGGAATGAGGAATGAGCAATGAGGAATAAAACTCAGCATAGTAGTGCATTTTAAAAAAAAGAAAACAACTTTGGAAAGCAATAATTATCAACCCACTATTTCAATAGTGGGTGCATCTCCGAAAGTCGCTCAATTTAATGGTAACTCAATTTTGACAAGGCGCTTAACTACTTACATGTGAAAAATGAACGAGGATGAACCATAAATCCAAAAAATATTATAAATTACATGAGAATAAGGCGATTAAACATTTTATATTAGCCTTATAAATCTCTAATTGCAATTTCAAAACCGTAGATGGAAGATTATCAACATATTGATATTCGTAGCGAGGAAGTACAAGAAATCCTAGGCACACCGCCCGCATGGATCGTGCGTTGGGGGACGACCGTGACCCTCTTGGCCATTGCTTGCATCGGACTGGTAGGGTGGATGATCCGTATCCCTGAAATGATTACGGGAGAAGTGTCCATAAAAAGTACAAGTGAACCCATCAAGATCACGCCCGAAAACGATCTGCGCAATTTCTCCCTCCTGGTAAGTCACGGCGATACCGTAAAAGCAGGCAACTGGATCGCTTATATTGGTGATGAAGCCGACCCCGCACAGATCATGCGGCTCGAGCAAATCATAGACACCCTCAAAACAAAAGAACTTGAGCAGATCCTTACATTTAAACCTAAAAAAGACCTTAGGCTAGGGGAGTTGCAGCCTTCTTTCGACCGCTTTATGCTGCTTTTTGAGAATTTCCAGAATGACCTGAAAGAAGGGCCCGACCGCAAAAAATTAGTCCAAAAGCGACGAGAGATCGAAACCATCAATAAAAGTATTTACCTGGAAGAACAGCGTCTCATCAACCGGAATTCCAAGCTCCGGGCCCTGGAACAGCTTATGCCCGCCATCGAAGAGCAATTCCTCACCCAAGAAATCTCTAAAGAAGAATACGTTAAAGAAAAAAACAGAAAGCTCGATCTCGAAGATGAGATTAAAAATATCCAGATCGGACTGAATCGAAAAAAACAACAGGTGCAGGATTTGCAAGATGAAATTTACACCTTCAAGCAAGAAGCTTCAAAAGAAGATAAAGATCAATTGCTGGACCTGAAAACCAGTATGGAAGTATTATCCAGGGAGATCAAAATTTGGAAAGAAAAGCATCTGGTTCCGTCTCCGGTAGACGGCTTTGTTACCGTATCTGAAAATAAGCGATTTAGCAACCTTAACAACGCTAAGGATGAAATCCTGTCCGTCGTTCCTCTGCAGCGAACCGGAGATGGATATATAGCAGAAGTGGATTTGCCCGTGACGGGCTCTGGAAAAATAAAAGAAGGGCAACGAGCAATTATCAAACTGGAAGAATATCCTGCCGAAGAGTTCGGGTTTATTGAAGGCGTAGTCAAGTCCAAACCCAGTTACTCTGACAGTCCGGATCAACTACGCCTTGAATTATCTCTTCCTAACGGCCTCACCACTAGCAAAGGAGAACCGATTCAATATGAATTCTCCATGCAGGGGAGTACCGAGATCATTATTGAAGACAAGCGCTTTCTAGAGCGTTTGTTTGATGATTTTATCGCATTAATCAGCGATTATTAAGCGCATATTTAAGACAAATGCTGCTCAAGCTTTGCGGATAAATTCTTCTTTGTCGTAACACCTACGTGTTTTTCAACGACTTCGCCTCCCTTGAGGATCAAAATCGTAGGAATGCTTCTGATTCCGTATTTCATGGAAATTTCAGGATTCTCATCGACGTTTACTTTTCCGATTAAAGCTTTGCCATCGTACTCGCCGGCTAATTCTTCAATAATTGGGGCAATAATGCGACAAGGTCCACACCATTCTGCCCAAAAATCGATTACTGCAACGCCATCGGTGTCGAGGGCTTTTTCCTGAAAATTGGTATCTGTGAATTCAAATGCCATATCTTGATTTTTTTTGATTATTGAATTTGATAACATTAGGATTAATAAATTGGTTGCAAAAATAAGACGAAAGATGGAATCGTTAGTCATTTTGTCGACAATTTTGGTACTTGAACTCTTTTTTTAAGTAGATTTACCAGATTACTTAACCTTTTACAGCAAAAATTAATAAATTGATAAAGAAACTTTTACCCTGGACCTGGATAATACTGGGTGTGCTAGCCATATTACTGCAACTGGTTTTTAAGAATTTTCCCGAATGGACCGAAGAGGTTTACAGTAGGGGCGTCTTTTTGATAGCCCGCCAGGTATTAGACCTGCTTTTTGGTTGGCTACCAGTGCCGGGGCTTTACCTCTTTATACTGATTAGCCTGCCTTTGCTTATTATCGGCATCTTTCGCCAAATACGAAAAGGAGAGACTCTGATTCGGAAAATCTGGAATCCAGTCTTTTTGTTACTTTCCTTCGTTGGCGGGGTGATCTTTTTCTTCTTCTTGCTCTGGGGATATAATTATCAGCGGTTACCGATCGAAACAACCCTGGGGCTGGATTTAAAGCCGCTGGAAAAAGAAGAATTACTCACCGAGTTTTCCGGTATTACCGAAGAGTTGATCGCTGCCAGAAGCGCCATCCCGCAAGCCGATACCAATGCCCTGACTGAACAACACCTTCCTACTGATTTCCGGTTGTTAGTCCGCAAGGATCTTTCCAGTATGCTGGAACAACTTGGCTATCCTTCAAATGTGGAGGTTCCTGAACGCTTGTTAAAACCCAAAGGAGTATTGTTGAGAATTAGTACTGCCGGTTTTTATTTCCCGCTTACCGGGGAAAGTAATATTGATGGCGGACTACATCCCATACAGATTCCCTCCACCCTGTCTCACGAGCTATCGCATGGTATGGGGTTTGGTGACGAGGGTACCTGCAATTTTCTGGCTTATCTGGCCTGCGCTCATTCCGAACATCCATTTATACGATACTCCGGTATCCTGGGTTATTGGCGATACTTGGATAGGGCATATCGCAAGTCAGATCCGGAGAATTACCGGTTATTCTGGCTCGGCCCAAGATTAAAAGGTATCGGGAATGACCTCAAAGCAATTCGCTTGCAGATGGATAAGTATCCGGACATCTTCCCTGAGGTGAGGGATTTCGCTTATAATAGCTACCTCAAATCTCAGGGTATTAAGGAAGGTATACAAAACTACAGCCGTATCGTCCTGTTAGCTTCCGCTTGGAATCGACAGCAGCGGGTTAAGTAGGGTTGTTAGCTCCTACAGCGGAAGCATCAACGTAAAGAGTGTCGGCATTTAAGCTTAAAAAGGGTAAGCCAGTAAAAAATAGGTATAAGAAAAAGGAAGGTTGAGTTTTAATTTTCATAGCAAACCATGGATACATTAGGAATGGTAGAAAGATACGAAAATTTGGGAAAGGGGGGGAAGAAGTTTTGGGCATTTAAAATCCAAACGTAGCTGGTCGGGCATCGAAAGGCAATAGGAGAAACTCAATTATTTTTTTTACCCAATAATAACTTTAATAAACGTTGCTGTTCTTCTAGTAACTGTTGTTGCTCCTTGGCTAAATCAGATAATTGCTCTTTTACGCACCAATTCGCGAATTTCTTTTCCAATACTCATGCTGATTTTTGACCAAATAGTTTGGTTAATTGGTTTCGGAGAACAATATTTTCATTTCGCAGGGTGTCATTTTCTAAAGATATTTCTCGAATCCGCTTGGTAATGTTAACTAATTCTACCAAGATCGCCTCAATTTGTGCCTGCAGGCCGGAAGGAGAGATTTCTTCTTCTGTAATCCCTAATGATGCTGTTTCAGCCCGGTCTTGCAACAGGTACCATTCTTCCAAAAAATGTTCTTCCTCTTTAGTTAGCATTTCTCCCCTGGAAGCTTTATTGTGAAGCTGTTGACCTCTTTTGTCACTTATCATAAATCAATTGATTTGGTAAAAAATCCTATAAGTAAATATAATTTTTAAACGGAATCAGCCCAGCTATTAGTTCCGATTTTTTTGTTTTATAGCCACTTTTCCTCTTAATATGCTCCTTTGAACATTTTCACCCAAAGAAAAATGCCGAGTGCTTCATAGTACTTGATTACCTTTTTTTAATATCTATTACCGGTCTATTGATATAATTCCAGTTTCATCTTTTTCTCCTTCCAATGTAATTTTATATAAATAAACTCCTCGAGGTACTTGATTTAAATAAATTACTTGGTTGATTTGCTTTAATAGTTCTTGTAAATGAACTGCTCTACCAAGGAGGTCATAAAAATAGATATTTTTTAATTTTAATGCAGTTGATTCATTTACCTCAATCGTTACTTGATCCCTTGCTGGATTGGGAAACACATAAATTTGTTGGCTGATGCTCAACTTTAGTTGTGTTGATACCACAAACCCCACCTCAAAAACAAACTCTTCCACACACCCTAAACTATCGGTCACCTCCAAAAAATACAGCCCTGGCAGAAGGTTTTGAATGGAAAGGGTAGAATCATTGGTAGACCAATGATAACTGTAAG
>CAZHOV010000225.1:0-7196 GCA_964534315.1 uncultured Saprospiraceae bacterium
AGTCTATAATGGCCGAACAGATTTATTATACAGGCAATTTTGGTTTGCCGCTTAACTGTGAATGATTTCAAATTTATTAAATTCGGGACAACGAATCTTATTTATTTGCATACTCCCTCAACCTTTCCTATTTTTAGTTCGTTGAACAAAATAGGATACCTCGATGCGGGAAAAGCTTAATAAATTTACGGAATTTACAAAGACGTTGCTGCCACACGAAACGCAGTATCTGCTCTCTATTCAGCAATTTCACGATAAAATCAGACTAAAAATACTGGAGGATATCCATCAAAACTGCGTTGAAATAGATCAATTCAAGCCTTATGACGTAACGATTGATAAGCGCAAATATTCCCATCTAAAGAACTGGATCGTCCAGCGGCTAGAAGAGATTGATGTCGACATGCACTATTCCTGGATGTCTGAAATGGACCGCAAGATCATGACGGATAGTATTACCCCTGATGAGGAAAAGAAACTACTCAGGGAAATAAAAAATTATCAACATCCCATCTTTTTCTTCACCAAATTTTACGAGCTGAACCTCAATTATCGGCATTTTCTGCTCATTCGCATGCGGTATGCAGACCACGAAATGGTAGAGCAGTTTTTAAACGATCACGCTCCGTTTTATCGGCAAGCAAAGGAGATTGAAGAAAAAATCCACGCAGCTACGCACGACATTATTGACCAATATGCTCAGGGGGCAACAGAATCTAAACAATGGGATGAATACCTTACAAATATTTTTTATGATGATAAGATTGACGGGCTGAACAGGTTCATGGCTTTGGTAAGATTGATTTTTATAGGGTTTAACTACAGGCGATTTGATGTGTTGGTCGAGAAGTTTGATTATCTGGATCAACTCTTTTCGAAGGGGCAATTTTACTCCAAACGCTTACTCCTCAATTATTACAGCAACAGGGTCATGCTGCATACCAAGTTTCAGGAATGGGAAAAAGCGGCTTATTATGGCCACCTTTCGATAAGGGAAAAAAATTATGATTACCTTCATTATGTCAATACGCTGGCTGCTGTCCTGTTGCGATTACAGAGGAACGAGGAAGCCCTGATGGTGATGAAAACCGCTTATCCGGATATGAAGAAAACCCAGAGTTTTCACAACCGTATCGGATTTGTTTCTTTTTTTATTAAGTGTTTGAATGGTAACGATCAATATCGAAATGCAGAAAACTTCGCCGAGTCTTTTTTACGTGCCTATAAAAAGGAAATTTTCGAACATCGTTGGCATCTGTTCTTTTCTGTTTACCTGGAAACATTGCTCAACCAGAAAAAATATAAAAAATTGATCAGGGTGGTACGGCAACACAAATTGCTAAATAAGGAAAAAGCTTATCAAAAAAGAGCTAATTATTTGCCGACGATTCTTTGGTATTACGATATTGGAAAGTTTAAAGAATACTTGATCGATGAGCAGGAACTGATTGATAATATCAATACATATCTTGATCAACGCGACAATATACTGGAAACCAGGCCACAGCTAAAGGAATTGCTTGAAGTGGTAAGGAAGGAAGTGCCTGAACTTTACCATAAAATAGGTTTAACGACTTAGAGCTACCTATCCGGGCTGAAAAGCCAGAATTTCATCAAAATTGATGTGTTTTTCGATCA
Organism: uncultured Saprospiraceae bacterium; assembly: GCA_964534315.1. Lineage (GTDB taxonomy): Bacteria > Bacteroidota > Bacteroidia > Chitinophagales > Saprospiraceae > CAZHOV01. The sequence continues at coordinate 1,639 of CAZHOV010000225.1, forward strand.
GTTCAATTGCCCTCCTTGATTTCCAGGGAGTTCTGGTATTGATCTTTACCTCTATTCTGTTGATCTTAAACATGGATCCCAGAGTATCCAAGGGAGTTGTAATGACAGGTATTTTATACTGATCCAGATATTGGGCACATGCGTCGCTTTGCTCTACATTTTTTTCGTGTTTACCATCTCCAGTTATGATGACGCCAGAAAGGGGAGTGGTAGAAAGGTGATGTTTTTCCTGATATAATTCGACTCGTTCGATTGCTTTAGAGAAGCGTTTGTGACTAACGACGAGTAGCAGATTTTTTCCGCCTTCAAATTCTTTATTATCATCTACCAGTGATCCGGGAACGATCCCTTCGATACGATTATCCAGGTTCTCGATGTAGGCAATTACTCTTCCCTTTACAGCAGTATTAATGGTAGCCATAATGGGGTTGGAAAGCGATTTATCGTAGGGCAGCACTCCTAAAAGAGGAAGTTTAATTCGTTCGAGGTATCTGGACACATAATGGGTGACTTTTTCCAATTTTTCGGGGATGACTTTATTCAAAATTACTCCAATAATTGGGACATTATGTTCCCTAAAGAGTGCAAGGCTCCGGTTGAGTTCGTCTATGGTACTTCCTATCCCTCCTTCAATAATCATGATAACCCCTGCACCTACGGTTTTGGCCACTTCGGCATTGGAGAGTTCTACTACGCTTCCAACGCCAGGGTGGCCGGTTCCTTCATAAACAATGACTTCATGCATCTGACTAAGTTGCTGATGGGCATAGCTGATCGCTTTTCTATAATCAAAGGCGTCCGGGTTATCAAGATAGGAAGAAGTAGCTCCCGGACCTAAGATGACGGGGCTGTGTAACTGAGAATCCAGCTCAAATCCCATGACTTTAGAAAAAAGCAAGGCGTCTTTGTCGACATGCAAGTCACCTAACTCTACGAAATGCTGCCCGACTGGTTTACAGTATCCCACGTTTCCCATGATCCGCTGTAGACAAGCTGTGAGCCCAAGGGTACAGGTAGTCTTTCCCACATGTTGAGAAGTGGCAGCGACGTAAAAGCAATTTTTCATGATCGGCAATTCTGGTTAATTCAAATTTAAGCGATTTTGGCTAAGTTGGGCAAGCAAATTTAGGCTTTAATTTTGAAACCGGCGTGCCACACCTAATAAGTTGCTGACTATCAGCCACTAACAAAAAATCTCGCCGTAAATTTCAATTTTGTTAATTTTGTGCAGAATTCTAAAAGAAAAAAGTGAATGGATCAATCTAAATATCATCAACGAGGAGTATCCTCCTCTAAGTCGGAAGTGCACGATGCCATCAAAAATCTGGATAAAGGACTTTATCCATTGGCTTTTTGTAAAATCCTGCCTGATTTGGCGGGAGGAGACGATCAGTTTGTGAACGTGATGCATGCTGACACCGCAGGTACTAAAACAAGCCTGGCCTATCTGTACTGGAAAGAAACGGGAGACCTATCCGTATGGGAAGGAATTGCCCAAGATGCTCTGGTCATGAACCTCGATGACATGGCCTGCGTAGGAGGAATCAATAATATCCTGATCTCCTCTACGATCGGAAGAAATAAAAATAACATCTCCGGGGAGGTGCTCTCCGCCCTCATTAACGGAGGTCGTAAGTTTGTCAACCGGCTCAAAGAGCACCATATCCATCTGCACCTTTCAGGTGGAGAAACGGCCGACGTAGGCGATATCGTTCGTACCATCGACGTAGGATATACCACGTTTGTCAGAATTCCTAAAGATCAATTGATCGTCAACAATATAAAAGCCGGGGATGCAATCGTCGGTCTGGCTTCTTACGGAAAAGCTACCTATGAAAATGCCTATAACTCAGGCATTAGTTCTAATGGACTGACCTCTGCCAGACATGACCTTTTATCCAAAAAATATGCCGATAAATATCCGGAAAGCTACGACCCCCTAATGCCGGATTCTTTAGTATATATCGGCGACAAACGACTTACCGATCCAGTGAACATTGACGGACAACAAACCGATTTTGGTAAATTATTGCTCTCGCCGACCCGTACTTATCTTCCTGTCTTAAAACAAATTTTTGATTCGCACCAAGATCAGATCAACGGCATCATCCATTGCACGGGAGGTGGCCAGACCAAAGTCAAAAAATTTATTGAAAACAAGCGAGTGGTAAAAAATAACTTACTACCTATTCCTCCTCTATTTAACATGATTCAGGAAACTACTAAAACAGAGTGGAAAGAGATGTTTCAGGTGTTTAATATGGGACACCGACTTGAAATTTATCTGCCGCCCGAAAAGGCTGAACGTATTATTGAAATTGCCAAGACTTTTAACATTCAGGCTCAGGTGATCGGTTTTGTAGAAGAAAGTGACCAAAATGAAGTAGTAATTCAGACAACAGCCGGTACCTTTCATTACTAACCGAAAGAAAAACCGTATGCTTTTTGGTATTCCCTGGGCTTTGATTTATCTTTAAACTCCAAATTTGCCCGCTCACTTGATTTGTTTTCGTACTGAATGCCAAAGATTCCTTTTTCACTATAAGATTAAAATAGACGCATCCGGATGAAAAACTGGGGTTTGTTACTAGGCTTACTTTTTCTTTCAACGCAACTGTTTGCTCAGGATCCACTGGATCCTTTTTCAGATTGGTCGCCTATACCGGGAAAACGCACTGTAATTAAAGGGGAAATAAAAGATCCGGGAAATGATCAATTTCAGCTATCCCTGTTTAAAAACCTTTTATCTTTTGCTGAAGAGGATATAAATCTCGCGCTCGATGAGAAAAATCGCTTTAATTTAGACTTTTCTCTAAAGGTACCTGCAGAATTCACCCTCACTAACGGAGAGGAGAACGTACACCTTTATCTGGAACCGGGAGATAGCCTTTTTTTGTATTTTGACGCCCAGCAATTTCCGCAAGCCATTTATGTTGGTGGCCGGGGAAGTAGCCACAATAAGTTTTTACTTCAATTTCAATCCATATTCAGCTCGTTCAATATTAACCAAACTTTTCAGCGTTTTGTCAATCAGGAACCTGCCCAATTTAAACGTTTTCTTACCAAAGAATGGGAGCGCAGGTTGACCTTTTACCGCGATTACTCGTCTACCGAAAGCGTTTCTTTTTCCAAAGCCTTTCATGGTTTTATGCAAGCCGATATCCATTATTGGAGAGCTTTAAACCTCTTGCTATTCCGACACGAGTATAACATCATTGGCGGAAAGACAAGTGACCGTAAATTACCCTTTTCGTATTTCGATTTTCTGGAAGCGGTCACGATCAATAATGATTATGCCCTCTACAACTCCAACTATGCGTATTTTCTCGATCAATATCTGAAGTTTGTCCTCGAGCACCCTCAACGGTTACCAGAGAAAGTACTTATTCCCGTTCATTCTGATGCGATCGTGCTTTCAAAACCGGAAGATGGATTTGTAATGGAAGAAGTTCCAAAAGGAATTCCGTTAAAATACCTGGAAATACGATCTGATGAACCGTCTCGATTTTTTGTTGATAATACTTTTGAGCAGGGCTATTGGTACAAAGTAGCTACACCTCTGGGGAATAGCGGATGGATACAAGGAGTCGGTCTTGAATTTGATACCCTCTTCGTTCAAACGGATACAGATGAGGATGTTTCATTGACTACTATCTCATCTACCTACCTGCGCGGGGCGGCGCGCGACTATGCTATGGCCTACGATCTCTTCTGGAGAATGGCGATTTCAATTCCTGGAGATTATTCCAGCGAAGTAGCTGCTTTTCTGAATCAATGTAAGCTGGAATATTTGAAAGAAAATATTGCAGTTGCTTATCGAAACCGTCAATTAAAAAAGGATATCATTGGTTGTTATTCAATACTTGACGCTTCAGGGCAGAGGGAGCATCTGCTTGTAGATTCACCTCAAGTCGGTCAGAATAACTGGTTTGCCTACCCTGAATCCCATTCTTCTGAGGAAGAATTTGTTCAAAAAGGCCTAGAAAAAGAAATCCGTACATCCGCACCACCAAAATCAGGAGGTATTTCTCTATTGTCTAGGGAACTGGCCAAGAAGAATCCTAAAGTGTGGAAAGATCTGGACTGGGTAAATACTGCCATCCCCAAAACTGCATTACTTCGCGGGGCGCTCCTGCCAGGCACTAAGACTCCCGTACTCAGACTGCATGCCGACCCAATTACCTTAAGCCAAAAAGAATATACCCTCGAAGTGCAAGCGGATCAAACTGTTACTCAACGGTTGACTCTAAACTATACCAAATCGGGTAAGCTGGAAATTGGCGAACTGGAAATTCCCGTACTCATCAGGCCGGGAGACGATCTGGCGTTTAATATGCTTCCTAATGGAGCTATCGAATTCATAGGAGAAGGAGCAACCATCAATAATTACTTTGTCCAGGAAACTAAAAAATTTAAATCGCTCGACAATCAGGTGAAAAAGGCGATCGAAAATAAAGAACCGGAAGCTTTTAAATTGCTCCTGAATGAAGCTCGAATTAAAAAACTAAAATTCCTGAAGCAATTCCAGCTTCAACATGATCTGTCTATTCGCGAATTTGAATATGCTAAAGGAGCCATCGACTACTGGTATGGGTACGAACTACTGAATTATCCCTACGAACATCCGCTTTATCATGGAATGGCTTCACCCATTTCAGTACCCCAATCCTATTATGACGAGTTGGAATCTATTCTGATCTCTCAGTCAAATGCGCTTCCTAATCCATACTACACTTATTTTCTGGACCAATATTTTGAATTTATTAAACGAAACGGAGGTGCTATCCAACGTGATGACGAGTTGTTTTTAAAAGAGTTTTTAAGAGGGGAGAGTTTTTACTTCTACCGGGCAAAACAGTTAAGCAATTATTGTCGAAGAGGTAAAGGATTGGATAAAGGCAAAGAAATTCAGCAGTTTCTCGATGAGTGCCCTTACCCCCAATACAGCGAAGTGCTCTACCAGTCTTACCAGGCAAACAGGGGTTTCAATGCGGGTGATCAGGCGCCGGTTTTTCAATTGGAAGATCTTGGCGGAGAATTTGTCTCCATTGATCAATTTGCAGGAAAAGTGGTCTACCTCGACTTCTGGGCCACCTGGTGCCAGCCTTGCGTGTTTGAAATGAAAAATAGCGGAAGCTGGAAAAATGAATTTACAGGCGAAGAGGTTGTCTTTGTTTATGTTTCCCTCGATCGCGATGAACGGGCCTGGCGAAAATTCCTGACCGAAAACAATATCCCCGGCGAACACCTGATTGTTTCTTCTTCCCGCGGCTTCCAGGATGCGGTGCCTAAAAGCTATAAAGTCAAACGCCTCCCCGCCAAATTTGTCATCGACCCTGAAGGCAATATCGCCTTCTATCCTGAACTAAAAACTACCGGTGTTAAAGTAATAGACGTGATCAAAACGTTAACTAAATCCTGAGGAGGGTGCTCATAACACCTTTGGTGGTACGAGCCACCAAACTTTCTTCTTTTAGAGGATGACTTGAAGACTTATGAGACACCCTCTTCAGGAAAAAAACACATTCCCATTGCTCATTCCCCATTCCCCATTCCCC
>CAZHOV010000226.1:0-7166 GCA_964534315.1 uncultured Saprospiraceae bacterium
ATTCATCATTCATCATTCATCATTCATCATTCATCATTCATCATTCATCATTCATTATTCATTATTCATTATTCATTATTCATTATTCATCATTCGTTATTCATCATTCATTATTCATTATTCATTACTAATCCCCCCTACCACTACTTGATAAACAACTAATTTTTTGCCACTCCCCACCACCAAGAAAAGCTGCCCGTTACCATACAAATCGACAATCTCAAAAGGAGTAGTACCTGCCAGGGGAAATAAATTAACTAAGCGGCCATTGCCGTCGAATAAATGGATTTGCTTTTTAGAGCGATCGACTGTACCGATGTAGTCTTTTTGCACACCCGTCAGAGGTACGGCAAATAACTCGTCTTGAGGAGCATTAAATGGATAGGTGAAGCGGTTTTGAATGGCATTGCCGGCATCGTAGTAGTAAGCCGCCAGCTCTTGCTTGCTCAACACGATATAATCGCTGCGCTCATCGCCGGTGATGTCGGTAAAAACAAATTGAACATCCTGGTTCTGACCGACTTCAAAGAAGAGATTGAATCCCCTGCCGTCTAAAGCCGCCACGTGCGCTTTGCCGTCTGTATTGGTGGTTACGATACGAGGGAATGTTCCGGTATGCTGAAATCCGGCATTGGATAGGAATTTCCCTTCCAGCGCTTTTGGTTCCAGCAAGGGCTTTCCCTTCCGGTCCAGCAACCACAATTGGCCTTTCTCACTCAATCCGATCATCCAGTCTTTAGCACCTTTTTGAAAGTGTTGAAGCGGGAAGCGAAAGGTATCGCCTACCGCTCTGGGATTCCATCCCCGCAGAGGCGTACCGTCCAGCTCGAACCCGTAAATATTGCCATTTGCGGAAGCTATGAAATAATTGAATTGATCGCTCTTGTCAAAATCAACCAGTAAAGCGCCATTTGACGCTTTCGTCTTCAAGGAGATCGGGTACACCCCGACCGGGTCTCCCCTGCTGTCGATCAAATGAATCGCATCAGTCGTATTGAAAAAATATTGTACCTGACCGTCCCCGTAATAATCAACTTGAAAAACCGTAGATAAAACCGGACTACCTAGCGGCTTGGACCATAGTTCACTTCCTTTATCGTCAAATAAATAAAACCGCATCATCGAATCCTGAATGGCGACCTGATAGCCCCCTTCATCATTATTTTGCAATAAGACTGGTGCTGTCATTGCAGGATGATCGAGGGGAGCCTGCCAGGCGATCATGGTATTCGACTCAGCTTGGTCGCCCAACAATGCATACCCTTCCATCTCAAATCCGGATTCCCGGGGCTTCAGTTGCAGGCTTATCCAACCAACCTGCCCGAATAATGCCCATTGCTGATCGAAAAAGACTTTGTGCTCTTGCTTGATCCATCCTTCTACCAGCTTTTGACAATTGGACGGATGGACATATATCCAGATACCCGAGAAAGGATCTAGTCGGGGCTGTAATTTTAAAAACGACTCGGTTTGGTAAAGCACTTGTCCGACAATATACTTATCGATCCATAATTCTAAAGACCGCCTTGAGTTGGCAAAAACTACATATTTATCGAGAATGACGTAGTAAGGATTGACCATGCCACCTCCCGGCTGGCCAAACATACCTTCCAGGAAGTTGCCTCCAAAAATGCGCTTTATTTGAAATAATTGATAATCATATGCTTCAAAAGCGCCTACTTGTTCACTATAACTTGCAAGGAGCTGCTCTGCTTTCTTGACATCTCCTGTGCTGAGAACGAAAAACTGGTTTTCAGCTATATCATTCGTTAAGGGCTCAGTGATCACCAGCCCCATTTCCTCTCCTGCCCAGGGGCCTACGTAAGCGTCAAAAACTGCTTTGAATTCATTGCTGGCCAACCCTTCGAAGTTGGCTGCCGAGAAAGCACTGAAAAAGGCGGTATGATCAGGGAGGACAGTAAAAAATCCATGAGCTCTGGTCGAAGGCTGCCTGGCCATCTTTTTAGCCAGCGGACCTGCTGCTTCCGGCAAATAGATTCCTTCTATGGAAAACAGACTGTCTGAAAGGGCTAATTTAATCCCTCCCCAGGCTGCAGAGCTACTTAAAAAGTCAATATAAACTACACGCTCTCTATTCATCATTGTCTTTAATAGCAGGGGAATGGACTTCGTCTGGGCAAATAGAGACAACCCCGCCCCTTCCCGTGAAGTTTTGATCAGCTCTTTGAAAGCAGAATTATCAGGTAGTTTTTCTTTTCCATCGCGCCACTGCTCTATTATCCCTTCTACCAAAAGTGAATAGGGAGCTACGATCAGTTTATCGTTATAGACCGTCATGGCCAGATAGACACTCCCCGGCAGCACCACCTGGTAATTGTCGTGCCCCCGAAAGGTCGTATGCTTAACGTTGATATTATCGGGTATAGCGGCAAGTAGATCAGCAAAATTCAGATTGGCATTTGGGTTATCCAGAATGTAGGCAAACTCATAGGCATCGGCGCTGGTTACCTGGCAAATACCTACTGCCCGGGCTTGCCACAGCCAAGGCTTATAATCGGGAACCAAATCAAAGAACTGGTGAAATGTTTGAAGATCCTTTTTAATTTTTTCTATGGGTGAGAACGCCAGAAAGCCCGATTTTTCCAATTGATCCAACTGTCTTTCAAATCCGTTGATGGAATCCAACTCAAAGAAATAAGGCGTATTTACCGGAATGGCTTTGTATAATTGATCTTGAGAGCCAGAACAACTGGCAAGGGAATAAATTAGAATAGAAATAAATAAATTAAGGCGGTTTCGGGCAAGCATTTTTTTTGTAGTTTCAGGTAAAAATACGGAAAGATGAATACCTTTTTATTTCCTTTGGGAGGTTTTTTTATGCTAACGGCGGTGATCCTGGGTGCTTTCGGAGCGCACGGCCTGGAGGGGAGCCTTTCTCCCGAACAATTAGAGACTTACAAAACAGGAGTGACTTACCAGTTTTACCACGCTTTAGCCCTCTTATTTCTGGGCCTTTATAGCCAGCATAATCCATCGAAACTATTAAAATGGGCAGGCATCCTGTTTAGCGTAGGAATTTTCCTTTTCTCCGGCTCTATCTATTTGCTTGCCTGTAAAGATTTGCTCGGAATAGCCAGTTGGAAATGGTTGGGTCCCATCACTCCAATCGGAGGAACCTTGTTTATTATTGGCTGGGGTTTGTTTTTAGGTGCAGTACACTTCAGAAATGCCTAACACCTTAAAGGTAGCTGGCATTTCTGAAGTGTACTCCACCTAGGCGATTTCTTCCTCTTTCTTTCGATTTCTCCACCATACGTAGGCAATTCCTCCGATAATTAAGTAGGGAGTAGCCAGCATGTAGAGAATCCCATTATTCAATCCCTTACCGGCAGAGCCTCCATTTTTAAGATTACTCTCCGCGGCAATTCTACACATCGGGCATTGTGCATCGACGGTAGTGGTTGTCAATGGAAATGACAAGGTAAAGATTAAGGCTAATACAGCTAATTTCTTATATAATTTCATGGTGTATATTAAATTTCTGTTTTTTTTCTTTGTTAACGTCACAGGTTGAATTTACAGAGCATAAAGCTTTTCAAAAAGGCGCTAAGTGCTTAAAAATCTTCACTTTCAGCCTCACCACCTTTTACCTAAAGATTATATCATCAATCCAAATTCCCCATTCTCCTATTTTCCCACTTTCCTATTCTCCCACTTTCCTACTCTCCTATTTTCCTTATTTCCTACTTTCCTACTTTCCTATTTTCCCACTCTCCTATTTTCCTATTTTCCTGATTTCCTATTTTCCTGATTTCCTACTTTCCCACTCTCCTACTTTCCCACTCTCCTATTTTCCTACTTTCCTACTCTCCTACTTTCCTACTTTCCTACTTTCCTATTTTCCCACTCTCCTATTTTCCTATTTTCCTGATTTCCTATTTTCCTGATTTCCTACTTTCCCACTCTCCTACTTTCCCACTCTCCTACTTTCCTCTAATAGTAAGGCAACAGCATAAAATAAACCACAGGTCCTGTAATTGCTACATATAGCCAGAGGGGAAAAACCCAGCGAGCCATTTTCTTATGCTTTTCAAACTGTTGCGTATATGCTCTTATAAAGGTAAACAAAATAAACGGAAGAATGATCGCCGCAAGCCCAATATGCGACAATAATATGACTAAATAGATGGTTCGCATACTACCCGCTTCAGCACTTTCTGCTGCACTGAGTACGCCATCGCCATTCAAGTCTCCGAAGACAGTGGCAGGGGTGGTAAAGTGATAGGCTACATAGGATAGCAAAAAAATTGCCGATAAACTCAACGCTACATAGATTGCCGCCTGGTGCTGTTTGACCATCTTACGCTTAATAAAATACAACGCTACCAGCAAAACGATTGCGGTCAATCCATTGACAGCTGAGTGAAAAGCAGGTAGGAAGCTTAGATCTACTGCTACCGGTATCTTTACCTGCCGCATAAGTCCTACTAAAATGATAACAACAGCAGTGATTACCCACGCTGCGATATTTAACCGTTTTTGTAATTGTATATTCGATTCCATGGTTTGAATAATGAGTGATTAGTAATGAATAATGAGTAATTTAATTTTCACCTTGATTGTTCATTACTCATCATTAATTATTATTTGAAATTTTCTATGTATTGCAAATTCTTCATTGTACATTCTAATATCTACCTTTTTTGTAAAGCTCTGGAAATCATAGGTCTTCACGTATTCCAGTAGTGACGTAGTCACGAAAATTTCATTTGGTTTGCCCCACCATTGAAATGGTGGGTTGATAATTGTGTTCTTGCCAGGTAGCTTTCATTTTCGGCCAAGCTTTAGCTGGTGATAGCCTTCATTCCTCATTGCACATTGCACATTGCTCATTGCACATTGCTCATTGCACGTCACTTTTCTTTTTCCCGATCCAATACCGGATCTTCCTTTTTTTCTCTCGGTAAGGTAACCGCTAGTTGTTCAACCATCCGGATGACCCGCTCTTGGTTTGAAATATCATAATATTGCCGGATCGTTAGCTCTGTATTGGTCATGTAAACATAGTTGCAAGCTTCTGACGGCCATGCGTCACAATGTTCTCCCAAGGAGTAGATCTCTTTAACCAGTTGCTTGTGTTCCCGGGCATCGAGCAGATGGCATTGTCCTTTTTCCAGAAGGGCTTTTTGCTCCAACTCATTTTGTAAAGCCAATGAAGGATCGGTAGTGAATAATAAAAACTTTACATCTTCCCGATCGTCAAACTGACTTTTTAAGTCTTTTAATATCTGAAATAGTCGATCATTAGAGGCATTCAAAAAAGCAGAAACGGTAATATTTCCCTTCAGGATCTCTGCATTCACAACGTCTCCGTTAACTTCTTTTACCGCCAATTTTTCAAGGGATCCAAAATCGCCCAAATCGCTGATTACCTCTACATGATAATCATACCCTTTTTTCAGATAATACCACGATAAAAAAGGAAATAAGACAATGAGCATCAGGACCAAAGCTGTTCTAATATATTTCCCAACAGACGACTTTTTCTTTTCTTCCATTCTATATTTTTTATTACCCTCTAAAACAACAAAACATTGGGTTTGTTGGCTTCGAAGATCACTTAAACGTAAAATCCCTCTGTGAGAATTAAATTTCTTACAGAGGGATTACAATTTGGATATTCTTTTCAATTATTCTTTATCAACGCTTTCAAGTGGATAGATACTTTTAGGCTTTTCTTCTCCTTCTTCGCTCACTTGTACTTTTTCGGCATCCTTTTCTTTGATGAGCTCTCGGCGGTCGCCCCAGGAATCTCCTTCCTGAAAGAAAGCGATCAAAGCCCATACTAATAATAAAGTGGGCAGTAAAACAGTCATGGCCAAGCCTTTAGCTTCATAGCGCATATGCATAAATTCGAATACAATATAGTAAGCCTTATACAACGAAAGGGCAATCAGTATAAGTCCGGCAACATAAGCAAGCCAAACGTAGTCTTCTAATCCGGAAATGACATGCCCTTTTGCTAATAAGGATATAAATACTTCTACCAGCGTTACTACTCCCAGCAATATTAATCCCTTAAATACCAGCTTTTTTGACTCTTCATAACTTAAACCCATGATATATTGGAGTTTTTATTTTTTTGGAAAAAATTCTTTATTACAAATCAATTACAGTAGGTAAAATACCAGGAATACAAATACCCACACCAAGTCTACAAAGTGCCAGTACAACCCCATTTTTTCTACCATTTCGTGGCCATTTTTTCGATCTACGTACAACCCGCTTGCTGTATTCACTGCAATAATGATCAAGAAAACAACGCCGGAGAATACGTGAAACCCATGAAATCCGGTAATAGTGAAGAAGAGTGCTCCGAAAGCTTTTGGTCCGAAAGCCTGTTCTTTGACAACCGTTTCGCCTTCGGCATTGGTTGTTTCATACTTTAACGGATCATAATCGCCATCATGATAATGAATCAAGTAAGAGTCTCCCGCTTCGAAAGTATCTCCTGCTTTGATATCGTGACCATCACCCTCCAGGTAAGTTCCGGCTTCTACGTGGGTACCGAAAGGGTTAACAGAAACATACATGTGTTCTGTTGCCATCAGGTTAGTCCACTCCCAAGCCTGGCAACCGAGGAAACCAGCTCCCCCAATTATAGTCAGCACCAGCCAAAAAACCACTCCGTCCTTATTTTCACGATGCCCTTCCTGTACAGCCCTTACCATTGTTACCGAGCTGATGATCAATAAGAAAGACATGATCGTTACAAAAATCAGCGGCGCGTGATGCACACCAAAGGGAGCAGTAGAAAATACAAAATCAGGAACCGGCCACGTAGGGCTACTAAAACGTAAAGCTCCATAAGCAATCAATGCTCCGGCAAAGGTAAAGGCATCCGAAAGCAGGAAATACCACATCATGATTTTACCATAACTAGCCTTAAACGGAGATTTACCTCCCGACCAATCATCTTGCGACTGCACCTGAGCATTTTCTTGAGTTACTGTATCTGTTGCCATTCTTCTATTATTAAAAAATTGATTATTTCGTTTTTCAAAGGTAAAAAGTGATCAGTGATCAGTATTCTTAATTTTTCTAAATTTATTTCATTCCGGTTTACACCCCCACCTGATTGCTAATTCAAATTTTCCTACTTTCCTACTTTCCTACTTTCCTATTTTCCTACTTTCCTACTTTCC
>CAZHOV010000227.1:0-7059 GCA_964534315.1 uncultured Saprospiraceae bacterium
TTACAGTAAAGAACTGTTTGCCTTTACTGTAATAATAAAGACTAAGTCCTTCATTATATGCAGGAATTTTCATTTAAACCTAAAAAAATTATTCTACTAATTTTTTTGCCTTACTACTTACAAATTAAGCATCATGGAAGAAAAAAGTACGCTATTGGGTGTTGGTTCCCGGGTCAGGCATCCTGCATTTGGGAATGGCGTTGTTATCAAATTGAATTTGGTAGCTTATGAAATTTGCTTTATGCAGCATGGTATAAAGAATGTGGGTAAGGAATATGATCAATTGGAGATCATAGAGGCGATACCGGCTGATGATCCGGTTTCATTTACGGAAGCAGAGCGATCATTAAGCCGTATTTTGAAGACTTGGATGGGCATTTCTGAAACGATTGAATTAGGAGACCGCTGGTCGGGAGGAGTGCTGGTTATGAAACCTGGAGATGAAGACTTAAAGTCCAAGGAAATTCCTATTGAAACTTTTTTCCATAAAATCGTTATGGTTAGGGATCGGCTGCGGGTGATGGAACAACGGATTAATAGTTCCAAGAATTTAAGTGATGAAGAAAAAGTAAATCTTCAACAGTATCTCACACGGATCTATGGCAGTCTTACTACTTTTAATGTATTGTTCAAACATAAAAAAGACCATTTCAAAGGATCGAAATCCTAATAATTGTTCTTTTATCTTACACTTTTAATCGCAAAAAAAATTTATGTTTATCAACTTTTGCAACAAGCGCTTCCTCCTATTTTTGTTACTTTTTGGGATTATTGCGTTTTTCAATAGCTGCATTACTTTTCAAAATCCTTATAACAGTGTTGCTCCTGGTGTATGGCGGGGTACCTTAAAGATTGCAGATAAAGCAACCATCGAAAATCAAAAGGGAGAACCGTTGCCGGAGCTGATGGATATTACCTTTGAGGAAGTAACAGAGGGCGAATTGCCTTTCAACTTTGAAGTCATTTATACCAACGATACTTCATTTTACATTGAACTAATCAATGGAGAGGAACGGATTAAGTGTGAGCATATTACTATCGGAAGAGACCGGGCTACCGCAAAAGATACCATTGTGATTGATTTTCCCGTTTTTGACACTTATCTAAAGGCAGTTTTCGAAGAAAAAGTCATGGAAGGAGAATGGGTGGTCAATTATAAAGAAAATTATAGCATTCCCTTTATTGCACGGCAAGGAAAAGACCACCGGTTTACGGAGTTGAAGAAAGACCCGATCATTGATGTTAGTGGAAGATGGGAAGCGACCTTTGGTATTGATGGTGAAGCGCCCTACCCTGCTGTTGGTGAGTTCAAGCAAAAGTGCAATGAACTGCGGGGTACATTTATGACGGAAACCGGGGACTATCGTTTTCTTGAGGGTACAGTTCAGGAAAATAAGTTATACTTATCTTGCTTCGACGGTGCCCATGCGTTTATGTTTGAAGGGAAAATTCTACCTGATAGTTCCATTATTGGTTCTTTCCGATCGGGAAGTCACTATAAGACGCTTTGGAAAGCTACCAGAAATGAAAATGCCCGACTTGCAAACCCTGATAGTTTGACCAATCTGACTGGTCAACAATTCGAGTTTTCTTTTCCCAATGCTGAAGGGGAAATGGTTTCATTAGATGATCCGGCTTATAGTGGAAAAGCGAAATTGATTATGCTACTTGGCACCTGGTGTCCCAACTGCAGCGATGCTTCCAAATTCGTGGTCGACTATTTGGAAAATAACCCTTCAGATGAACTGGCCGTCATTGGATTAGCCTTTGAAAGATATAGTGATAAGGAAAAGGCTCTTGACAGATTAAAGACCTACAGGACCCAGATGAATATTCCTTATGAAGTATTATTAGCAGGGAGTTACAATAAAAAAGAAGCATTGAAATCGCTACCGATGTTGAACGAGATCATTTCTTACCCAACCATGATCTTTTTGGACAAAAATAACCAGGTGAAACGCATACATACGGGCTTTAGCGGCCCCGCCACCAGCCAATTTGAACCATTTAAAACCGACTTTACAGCATTTATGGCACGTTTATTGGCAGGATAACGTTGAAATTATATAAAAAACAATTCTATAACATATGGCTAACCAGAAATTTACTCTTGCTTATTGCAATGAAAACCAACATCAAGCCGAAGAGATCCAATACCGATTATCCAAAGCCGGAATCTCCTTTGAATTATTAACGTGTGAGGCACCAGAAGTTAATTCGGACTTCAACTACCAATTATCGGGTTCTGACAACCACATACTTCTTTTAGTCAGCGATAACTTTCTAAAGTCTCCTTCCTGTCTGTACAATACCCATTCTACCCTTCAAAACCTTATTCGCAATGGCCGGTTGACGCCCATCATCATTGACGGTGTTCATCGCGATGAGAATGGTGATCTTCAAACAGAACCCACTCAGTTTGACCGGGTAAGCCATGTCATCCACTACATGAACCACTGGCAAGACCAATATCTGGAAATGCGAAAGAAAAAGCGCGAAGTAGAGCCTGAAGAAGAAGAACACTTCAATGAAAAACTAAAAATTATCCGGGGAATTTCTTCCGAAATCGGCGAATTGCTTCGCTTTTTAAGAAATGCCGAACACTTTACTTTTGAGCAAATTTCGGCCAACCACTTTGAGCTTTTCTTTCAAAAATTTGGTCTCAATCACTTACATGCAGCCTTTGTGGAAGCAGATGTCAAAGCCTTTTCCGAGGTCGAAGCCGGAAATGGAGAAAACCTTCAGGACACCTCTACTCCCCCAAGCGATGAGGTGGAAGAATTATTCGAAGAGGAACAAGAAGAGGTAGAGGTTCCAATAGCCGATATTCCGGGAATGGACCTGCTCAGCGAGAAAATTGAAGAGGAAAATTCTGAAGAACCTTACATGGAAGAACCCGAAAATCAAGAGCCGCAAACTGAAATTCCACAGCCTTCTTCTGAAGAAGACCAAGGAGAGGTTGGTACAGATGAGTTGGAAAATATCGAAGAAGAAACGGAAACGGAAGAAGAACAGGAGGAACAACTGGAAGACCTTTATAAAGATGCCATCGACGAAGACCTTTCTTCAGAAAATGTCATTGATAGTATTGAAAATCTCGAAACAGATCTCTCCGAAGAATTTACGGAAGACCAGGAGGAAGAGGATGAGGAATATGAGGATGAAGATGACGAGGAAGAGGATGAGGAGGACGACGACCATAAAACCTACAGCCCACAGTCCCTTTCTCCGGAGTTGGAACGTATTGCACAATCCGCTACTTTCCTTGCTCACGCTAATGAGGTAGATCAGGGGTTAAATCTTATGAAAACGCTGGTCAAGACAAATCCCGATAACCCTGTAGTCAAATATAAATATGCTTCTTATTTGATTGATTTTGCCAAAGATCATGATAGTGCCAAAAGCGTATTGGAAGAAATCCTGGAAGAGGACGACCGTTTTTATGAAGCCTATTTACGATTAGCAGAATTAGCAGAGGGAGAAGAAGACTTTTTATTAGCCAAAAATTACTATGAAAAAGTCAGGAGTTTACATCCTAATTTAGACGATATCGATTATAAACTCGGGCTTTTAATTCAAACTCACTTCCCAGATCAGCAGGAGGCTACGCTAAAATATTTCAAACAAGCGGTTAAGAAAGATAAAACCAATGTGGATGCCCTTTATCGGTATGCCTTATTATTGAGCGAAATACCTGATAAAAAGCGAAAGGCGATCAAATTTTTCCGAAAAACGCTTAAACAAAATCCTGAGCACCCTTTTGCCAATTATGATCTGGCATTGCTTTACCATCAAGAACAAGAATGGGAAGAAGCTGCAAAGTATTACGAGAAAGCCTGTGAAATCAATCCGGAATTAAAAACCGATCAAAACGATCAGGCTTTTGGCCTGGTACCCGATGAGCCGGAAGTTGAAGAACACCAGGAAATAGAAAGTTCTACAACTGCTTCTATGCCGGTAGCAACCCGCCCCGAACAAGTGATTTGTATCACCGGGGCCACCTCAGGTATTGGCAGAGCTACTGCAGAATTATTTGCCAAACATGGGTATAAAGTTATCCTCACCGGCAGAAGAAACGAACGGCTGGAAGAACTTAAAGCTGATTTTACTGAAAAATACCATGCCGAAGTGGAGATTCTTCCTTTTGATGTCCGTAATATGGAAGAGGCAAAAACGGCGCTTGAAAATTTACCACAAGCTTTTCAAAATATTGATATCCTCATCAATAACGCTGGTTTAGCCCGAGGCCTTGCCCCTATCCATGAAGGTGATATCGAACACTGGGATACCATGATCGATACCAATATCAAGGGATTGTTGTACATGACCCGATTGGTTTCTCCTGGTATGGTTGAGCGCCAAAACGGTCATATTATCAATGTCTGTTCTATAGCAGGGAAAGAAGTGTACCCACAGGGCAATGTCTATTGCGCCACCAAGCATGCCGTAGATGCCCTTACCAAGTCTATGCGGATGGATCTGCACCAACATAATGTCCGAGTCAGTCAAGTAAGCCCGGGCCATGTTGAAGAAACAGAATTTGCACTGGTCCGCTTTAATGGAGATGAAGAAAAGGCCAACATTTACGAAGATTTTAAACCCGTCACTTCTGCTGATGTAGCTGAAGCCATCCTGTTTCTGGTGACACGACCTGCCCATGTTAATATACAGGATATCGTCATGACGGGTACGCAACAGGCAAGTGCGACAATGATTGATAAGAGCGGTAGAGGATAAACTAAA
The DNA here is from genome assembly GCA_964534315.1 of uncultured Saprospiraceae bacterium. Classification (GTDB taxonomy): domain Bacteria; phylum Bacteroidota; class Bacteroidia; order Chitinophagales; family Saprospiraceae; genus CAZHOV01. Next base: position 4,744 of record CAZHOV010000227.1, read on the forward strand.
AAGGGTGTTGGCGGTTGCCAACACCCTTTTTAGTTTTCCTCTGTTAGTAATTATTTTGAAACATCCGCTTTTTCCGTAAAATACGAGCGGATCTCTCCAGCCTCTTCCGGTTTCATTCTGCCGCTTAAGATCAGTCTAAATTGTCTTCGACGGAGAGCTCCGTCGTATTGTTTTTGTTCTTCCTGGCTTAGCGGCAATAGTTGAGGAATCTTGATCGGCTTTTCGGTTTCGTCATCCAGGGCAACGAAGGTAAAGTAGGCATCATTACACCTGCGGTTATTTCCGCCTTTAATATCTGCTGCAAAGACTTCTACATACACCTCCAACGACGTATTAAACGCTCTTGTCACATACGCTTTCAAGGTGACCACATCTCCCAGATGAATAGGCTTTTGAAAAGAAACATGATCCACAGAGGCAGTCACGACATGGGCTTCGCAGTGCTTGCCGGCACAAATGGCCGCCACTTCGTCCATCCAGTGCATGAGATTACCTCCCATTAAGTTATGTAACGGATTCGTATCGTTGGGTTGAACCAATTGCGTCATATTCGTTCTCGATTCAACTACTTTTTTGGGTTTTAATGTACGCATAATGATGTATTAAGGGTTTAAAGGGGGTTCAAGAGGGTATCAGGGTATCAGGGTATCAGGGTATCAGGGTTTCAGGGTATCAGGGTTTCAGGGTATCAGGGTTTCAGGGTTTCAGGGTTTCAGGGTATCAGGGTTTCAGGGTAACAAGGTTTCAGGGTAACAAGGAGGTTCAAGGGGACAAGGGTTCAGGGTAACAAGGAGGTTCAAGGGGACAAGGGTTCAAGGGGAAATCAAGGGATAGTTCATTATTTTTCATTTCATTATTAATCACTTTATCATAACCCCTTCCCTTTCCAGAATAGGTACTTTGGTGAAGTTGAGTTCATCAATACTACCTTTAACAAAAACGTACTTTTTATCATACATATGGCCTTCGAGCACAAAGCTAACCCAATATTCATTAGTAAACGAAAAAAGTTTGGTTTGAATAGGTTCTACCAAAACGCCGGTTTGTGGGTTAATTACTTCAAAGTAATGCCTTAGAATGCTGGTTTTACGGCGCTCACCTTCTATTTCTCCGTATCCTTTAGAATTAACTAATACATTTTTGATCGGTTTTTCTTTAAGGTTGATCAGGTAGCAATTCCACAAATTATCGTCTTTTGAAGCTTGTGCCGGAGCAATAGCGATGACAACATCTTCTACTTTTAAATCAGGAATATCCTTCTTCATAAATTAACTTACAAGGTTTGTTCGGTTATTAAAGTACACCCTGGCTTGAGGTCATCCTAGTCGTTGATCAATTGGATATTAAAAACTTGTTCGAAGTGATGCGCAACGCGGTTTTTCACTTCTTGGTTATTGATGCTTACTCCCAACTCTTTTTCTAAGGATGTAACGGTTTTATCTTTTTCATTGATACCGCAGGGAATAATATGGTTAAACAACTCCAGATCATTTTGGATGTTAAACGCAAATCCGTGCATCGTTACCCACCTGCTCAGGTGCACGCCAATGGCGCAGATTTTTCGCTTTATCGGGCTTTGAGGATCATCAATCCAAACACCTGTAAATTTATCCATCCGCGTTCCGCTCACTCCATAATCTCCGATTGTCCGAATGATCACTTCTTCCAGGTATCTAACGTAACGATGAACATCAGTAAAAAATTCATCTAAATCAAAGATTGGATAGCCCACCAATTGGCCGGGACCGTGGTGCGTAATATCCCCTCCCCTATTTATTTTATAAAACTGTAGCCCGTTATCTTTAAGCTCTTGTTCATTCAGCAGCAGATGTGCTAAAGAACCGCTCTTCCCTAAGGTATAAACAGGTGGATGTTCACAAAACAGCAAGTAATGATCTTGAGGTATTTTCTGCTCTTCCGGCAGCTTGCGATTTCCCCTTTTAGTGGCGACTACTTTACTAAGCAATTCCTGCTGATAATCCCAGGCCTTTTTATAATCGATCACTCCCAAATCCTGAAACCAAACGTTGTTGGATTTCAAATCATTTTTCATGCTTACATCGTTTCTTTATTTCAAGGAAAAACGGACAAAAGACAAATTACTTCCCTACCCATGTGTTTTGCCCCACCATTGAAATGGTGGGTTGATAATTGTATTCTTGCCAGGTAGTTTATTTTTGAACCAAGCTTTAGTTGGTAGGGGCCTTCATTTCCCACTTTCCCATTTTCCTACTTTCCCATTTTCCTATTTTCCTACTTTCTTGAAAACTACGGAAAACTATTCAAGCATTTGTCGTAAGAACTCTTGAATTTGAT